>CAYTXD010000023.1:0-10036 GCA_964441305.1 Microcaldota archaeon | reverse complement strand
TTGTGACAACAAACCCGTCAGGCAGGCTTTGGCATTCGTACCAAATATTCTCCGCAAGCTCCCCGTTTTTCCTCGCCGCGACTATTGGCTTCACATTGAGCTCAACTTCCTTTTCGCTGTAAATTTTGTAATTTACGTAAAGCGAATCCCTCCCATACACCATCCTCAAAACCTTCTCAATCCCAACCCCCTCAATTTCATAAACGAACTTGGCATAGTCAAGCGCGCGCTCAAACGACTTCAGGAAATTGAGCCCTTCTTGCTCCGCCCCCTCTTCAAACTCATTCACCGAAAGATTGTATTCCTTCCCCCCAACCTTCACCGACTCCTCAAGCTTGGAAAGCAAAACCACCCTGTTCTGGGGGTTGTTTATTGTTGAAACCAGAAGCCCGTGATGCCTTCTTGTATTCATGCCTATTACTGAGGAAGATGAATACCCCCCAAGCCCGTTTGCAAGGAGCCATTCCTTCTCCATCGCAGAGCCAATGCTCAGGCCGCTTTTTTCAATGACATACATGTTTCCAGCTATCCTTGCAAACTATTAAAACCTGATGGCAGTCCTGCCTCCGATGCTTGCCTGGTTCGCGTGCGCGCTACCCCTTCTGCTAATCAACATTGTAGTGTATTTTGTGTTTTTCAGGGGGAAATAGGATATTTTGGAGATACCAACAATGGACAAAAATTTATAAATTAATCAAACAACTAAAACTATGGGTGCTTCGTGTGGCAGATGAGGAAATGAAGGAAGTTCCAAAAGAAGAAAAAAAGAAAGAACCAGGGATAAGATACGCCTTGGTCATCTTTTCGTTAGTCAGTTTGGGTTTGTTTTTGTATAATGTTGTCTCCGCACTCGTGACTACAAATATGATATGGACTATCCTTATGTTCATTATGGGGTTGCCGTTTGTAATGCTCTTGTTGGTTGCCTTAATCGGAACCTTTATGAAAAAGATATGGGCACCCATATCCTATGGGCTTGCGATTCTTTATAATTTATTATTTTTGCCTGTAAGCATCTTCATTCTTAATATTCCTGCCGAATTTATTTCGGACATTGTTTCTTCAGTTATAGGGTTATTCGTTGCATATTCTGTGTTTAATGACTATAATCAAGGAAGAAAAAACAACTATAAAATATCCTTAGGTAAGACAAAAATCAACTTCGGGCTTGTTTATATTATTGCAGCAGCCGTTCTGGTGCTTTTGTTATATGCTACTTTCACTTCGGTTATACTGGCACTTTTGATGTGATATCTATGAAAACCAATCTATTGGCATTAATTATTGTATTCGTTGGCTTGTTATCTTTCGGTTGTTCCGGTCCCGGAGGAAGTTCCAACAAATTTATTGGTACTTGGCATACTCAAGCGAGGGTTTAGACGAATATTATCAATTTATTGATGGCAAAAATTTAATTATAACTAATAATTTCGGGAGTTTTTCAGTTGACTACCACTATACTTCGGATACGATTTACATAAACAATGAAAAAACAGTTCGAGGATATCAATTTATAAACGACAGAACACTTGTAATGTGGGATAAAAACATTCCAGATATTAAATTAACCTACAGTCGACAATGATCAGTTAGCTTGTATAGTGGGGCGATTAGGCAGAAAAAAAATCATGATATTTTTGGTTATCCTCTCAGGATTATTTTTATTTGGCTGTTCTAATGGTAGCCAAGATGTTGATACGATCGAACGTCCAGACTTAAATGAGGTAGCAATAACAGAAAGGGATGTTTCTGGTTTTTCGATAGCAACAAACGAACCCACCCCAGCATCATTGAATTTAATGTGCGCTATAGCGCAGCTTTCCTGCAGTAACCAAATATTCTTTGATGATACTTTTACTTTAATGACGAGCCAAGAATCATTTACAGAAGGTGAAGAATCCGAAATACAAGAGCTTATTATCTCCGGTAAGCCATACATAATCATATCTGGCGTAGCGTATTTTCCCTGTGTTGAGGATACAAATGGTTTTATCGAAGGAGCCAGGGAGGGGTTGAAAAAAGAAACCCTCCCAACACAAGGTGCAACAGTAACATATAAGTCTGAAATAGAATCCCAAGACTTTGGTGATGAAAGCTTCGCCTATTTAATGAGGTACTACACCGTGACCTCTAGTGGTTCGGTAGTTCCAAAACAAACTTTTTCTGTTTTAGCATATAAGGGCAGGTATGTCTTCTCAGTAACCACGAGAGGCTATGATTATGCATATCTTGAAGACAGAGAGGATTACTCTTATCTTGAGAATGAGGCAACAAGACTGATGAAAACCATTGAAGATAGGATTGATAAACAGTGATTTTCTAACTTACTAATACTTCTTTCAGATACCTACCTTTTTATATCGCATTTGCCATATAATTTTGGGAGGTTGCTTGAAAGACCATCTTGTTATCAAAAAGGGCCCTTTCGGACTGCTTAGCAGGAAATATCCCCATTACCACGCGTATGAGCTTGTTTCAATACCCGACGCGCCCATGGACATAGCAAACCTGTTCGCGCGGGAACTTTCAGGGGTTTCATCCTAAAAGAAAAGAAGCTACCTGTCAGTTGCCTTCTCAAGCACCATCAGGTACTGGTCCGACATCGTGAACGTGAAATCATAGCTCATTCCCATCTGGTCGTACACAACCATTTTCACTTCCACTTTTGCCATAGGCATGTCTCGGGTTTTACTGACGCTTTTAACATATTCCATGGGGACCTTAACCTTTCCCTGCTCAGAGTCGACCGCTATCCCATTCTCGTAAAGTACAATCTTGCCTGTCTCGTCCATTGAGTTGTTGTAAAGTGGAATTCTCTGCCTTTCTGCTCCTAAAACATCATTGTCATTCATCCCGATCACCTGATGCAGATTTGCCGAACAATCATTTTAAATATATGCCTGGTTAAGTATGTTTATGAGGTTTCAGAAGGGGCAGGCGGCAATGGAATACCTGGTCACTTACGGCTGGGTGCTGTTTCTCATAGTTGCGGTAATGTCCTTCATGATGGCATCAGGGGTTTTCTCAACTTCAAGATTTGTTAACCAGCAGTGCACATTCCAGCCGGATTTTCCCTGCGAGGATTACGCAATTGTATATGGGGGCGACACAACAAAACTTCTTTTCAACATTACCAACGGTCTTGGGTTTCCGATAATGATTGACTCAATGGAATTTGAAACCGAAGGTATAGGTGTTAGCGGAAGGCAGGAATGGGACAGCGACGACCCCGGTTTCATAAGCGACCCCTCGCTTGGCGAAGTAATAGCCCAGGGTGAGGAAGTCGGATTTGAAATGCCCTTTCCTGGTTCGGTAGCTCCGACAAAGGACAGCATAAGGGATATCGAAGTAACTATTGTTTACAAGAACTGCGCAACTGCGGAAGACCCGTCCCAGTGCACTCCCGGAAACACGGTTTCAACACACACAATTTCCGGAATTGTTACCGGCCAGGTAATATACATTTAGGGTGGAATCCAATTCCATCTCCTGCTTTGCCATTCTTCCTGCTTTGCCATTCTATTATCTTCTACTAATTATAACAAAACTGCCCATTCACAAGGCAAAATATATAAATTACTTCGAACAATTCACTTTACATGGCGACCCACATAAGCGGCCTCAAGATGAGGGGTTTCAAGTCCTTTAAGCATACCAATGTGAAATTTTCCCCCGGCTTTGTATGCATCGCAGGCCCGAACGGAAGCGGAAAATCAAACATAATTGATGCAATCCGTTTTGTCATGGGCGAGCTTAGCCTAAAGTCCCTGAGGGCAAAGAAAAATTCAGAGCTAATTACCCAGGGCTGCAACAAGGGGGAAGTAACAGTCATGCTCTCTGGAGACAGGAAGCACGAGATTAAGAGGGCCATTACAGAGGATGGAAAAACTATTTACAAGCTTGACGGAAAAAAAACAACAAGAGCCGCGCTAATAGACACACTAAGGCCCTACGGATTTGAGCCCAGCATGCACAACATAATAGCCCAGGGAAGGGTTCAGAAAATAGTTGAAATGAACCCAAAGGAGAGGAGGGAAATCATCGATTCTGTTTCCGGCATTTCTGAATTCGAGGAGAAAAAGAAAGAGGCAATGCGCGAGCTGGACCGTGTTGAGAACAAGATAAACGACGCAAAAATAGTGATGAGCGAGAGGGAGGGTTACCTCAATGAGCTGGAAAAGGAGAAGGATGGCGCCCTTTCGCATATGGAAGCGACAAAGCAGCTTAAGAGGGCAAAGGCATCCCTCGCCCACACCCAGCTTGAGGGGCTTGAAAAAGAGCACAGCGAAGTACTCGAAAAATACGCACAGCTTGAAAAATCTGTTGAAGAAACAAAAAAGGACATTGAGGTCCTGGACCAGAGAATTGCAGAGCTGGAATCCGAAAAGGCAGAGCTATCGGACAAGATAAACCAGCGCGGCGCGCAGCAGAAAATGTACAAGGAGCTTGAGGATCTTAAGCTGGAAATCACCTCTGATAAAAACAACAAATCCGAACGGGAGAGGGAAATTGATAAACTGAATGAAAGAATTGCCTCTCTTGACAATGAGAAAAAGGAAATTGAAACTTCTTCCAGGGAGCTTGACTCATCGGTAAAGGAGCTGGAGGATTCCCTTTCTTCCCTCCAGGGGGAAATTGATAAATTCGAAAAAGAGCACAGGGAAGTGCTCAAAAACTCACTGAAGGAAAGCATGGGCGGGCTGAAAAAGCAACTGGAGGAAGCTGAATCAAGGCTTGATGAGAAAAAATCCGAAAAACTGAAGCTTGAATCGGAAATCTCAAAAATAGAGGAAATAACTGCAATAAAAAAAGAGCAGCTGGAAAGGGTTAAACCTGATTCATCATCGGAAAATTCCGAAAAAATAGAGAACGAAATCAACATACTAAGGTCTGAAGTTTCCTCCCTTGACACAGATATGGAAAAGCTCTTTGAGGAGGAAAAACGCCTGAACAAGGAGATACCTGACCTTGACAGGAGCCTTCTTTCGGTAAAGGAAAAGCTCGCCAATGTGAGGGCAAGCGCCAGCCCCGGAAGAGTCAGCGCCGCACTGCAGCTTGTGGAGCAGATGAAGGAGAAGAACACAGTCCCCGGAATACACGGCGCGGTGAAAGACCTTATCTCTTTCGACACAAAATACTCAACCTCAATTGAGGCGGCAACAGGCCAGCGGCTCAATTACGTAATTGTGGACACAATTGACACAGCTACAAAAATAATCAACATGCTGAAAAAGCAAAAAGCGGGAAGGTGCACTTTCATACCCCTTGACGTAAGATCCCCCTACCCGAAATCAGACACAACAAAAATAGCAAACTCGCCAAACAGCGAGGGGTTCCTGAAAGATTTTGTGAGATATGATGCGAAATTTGACAATGCAATGCAATATGTATTCGGCACCACAATACTCGTGCCCGATGTTTCCAGCGCAAAGAAAATTGGAAGGGGAAAGGCAAGGCTTGTAACAATAGGGGGAGAACTGCTGGAGCGCTCCGGAATAATGACCGGCGGCTCCTTCAAGGCAAGCATTGCGGCGAAAAGCCAGCTTGCGAAGCTTGAAAAAGAGGCCGAAAAAATCAAGGGGGCAAGGGATTCGCTTTATTCCGAGCTGCACGACATCCGCGAGAAAATGTCATCAAAAAGAAAGGAAAAGGCGCAGCTTGAGGTAAATCTGAAGGAATACGAAATAAAATATGCGGGCATTTCCGAGAAAAACAAGATAACTGAGGAAAATGCGGGAGATGCAAGGAAGTTTATGGAGCAGATAAAGGAGAATTCTTCCCTGCTCACAGAGAAAAAAGAACTCGTATCAAACCTTTCCTCTGAAATAGGCGAGCTTTCCTCCAATAAATCCTCTCTTCAGAATTCAATTTCAGAGGCCGAGGAAAAAAGCCAGGAGGAGCTTTCGGGAGCGGAAAAAAAGCACTCCGAGCTTCTCATGAAACGTTCTTCTCTTGAAGCGGAAATAAAGGGAAGGCAGAGGGAAAAGGAAATAATTTCCCAGAGAATTTCCAACCTTGAAGGGGAAAAGAAAAAAATCAAAGGAGAAATTTCAGAAATCAATGCAAGAATATCAGAGCTTTCAAAATCCCTTGAGCTGAAGGAAGCAGAATACAAGAAAAAAGAAGGCAAGCTAAAGGAAGTCAGTTCCGCAATGGAAAAGCATTTCCAGAAAATGAAGGGGCTTGAGCAGTCAATTTCCGAAATAGGAAGCCAGAGGGGCAAGCTCAACTATGAGCTGGAGGGAAGCAACAAGGAGCTCAACTCGCTGGAAGTTAAGAAGGCAACTGTTGAAGTAAGGCTCACCGACCTGAAAGCCGAATTTTCAGAATACGCAGATATTGCCTTAATTGATGCCCCAAAGGAAGAGCTTTCAGACATGGTCAAGAAAAACGAGCAGGTGCTTAACTCGCTCGGCTCCGTTAACTTAAGAGCGCCCGAGCTTTACGACGAGAAGAAAAAGGATATTGAGGATGTAAAGGTGAGGGTTGAAAAGCTTTCAGAGGAGAGAGAGGCGGTTCTCAAGATGATTGACGAGATAGAAACAAAGAAAGTGAGCATATTCATGGAAACTTTCAAGATGGTTTCGGAAAACTTCGGGGAAATTTTCGGCTCGGTATTTCCCGGCGAGGGAATACTCATACTTGACAACCCGAGTGACCCGTTCAACTCCGGCCTCCAGATGAAGGTAAGGGACGGAAACAAGGAAAAATACCTTGAATCCATGTCCGGCGGGGAAAAATCGCTTCTTGCACTTATTTTCATTTTCGCAATACAGCTTTGCAAGTCCGCGCCTTTCTACGTGCTTGACGAGGCGGATGCAGCCCTTGACAAGGTGAACAGCAAGAAGATGGCGGAGCTTGTGAAGAAGCTTTCCGAAAAAACCCAGTTCATTGTGGTTTCCCACAAGGACACCACTCTTTCCGAAAGCGATGTTGCAATAGGCGTTACCATGGCCGGCCAGGAGGGCTCAAAAATCGTAGGTTTGGAACTTCAGAAGATGTCGGGCAAATAAGTATATCCTTTTTAAAGCTTAACATAAAATTGCACTTATGGCTCGCAAGAAATCCAAGAAACCAAAGTCCAGGAAGAAATCCTCCAAGAAGAAATCCAAAACTAAATCTGTTTGTGGAATTGAAAGGGTCTGCAGCGGAATTGACGGGTTGGACCCTATTTTGGGCGGCGGTTTTGAGAAAAACAGCAACATTCTTGTTTTGGGGGATACTGGAACCGGCAAGTCAACCTTGCTCCTCCAATTCCTTTGCAACGGTGCAAAAAAATACAGGGAACCGGGCGTATTCATCAGTTTTGGAGAGCCGAAAGAAACTTTCATAAGGCATATGGCCGGCTTCGGTTTTGACTTGGAAAAGTTGCAAGATGAAAACATGCTTCAATTTGTAAGCTACAAGCCGCACGAGGTTAAGGAAATCATCGATGAAGGCGGCGGTTCGATCTGGGACAGCATTAACGAGATAGATGCAAAAAGATTAGCCATTGACTCTCTAACTGCATATACAATGCTTTTCCAAAGCCCGTACCAGGTAAGGGAATCACAGCTTTTCCTGTTTGAATTGCTTAGAAAATGGGACTGCACCATAATGCTTTCCGCAGAAGGCATGCACGACTATTCGAGCAGAACAATGACTGGGATGGAGCATATTACCGACTGCGTTATGGTTCTGCGCAACTTAAAAAAGAACTTTGCCAGGATCAGGGCGCTTGAGGTTCTTAAAATGAGAGGTTCCGATCACGGCCAGAAGATATATCCCTTTGAGTTTATTGAAGGAAAAGGCATCAAAGTATATCCTGACGACAACATTAAATCTGGAAAAAATAAGGTTGGATTTTCTGATTAAACTATTTATAAAAAAGTAAAATAAAAAGAAGGAGAACTTACGAACATTCTCCGACAAATGCTGTCGCTCCTGTTTGTTTCAATGAGTTGAATGAAGCCGTATTGTAGGTTATGATTACCGTTTCGTAATCAAATACATCTCCTGCGCCGTCTGCACAATTCTCTGCAGGTATTGTGGTTGCATTTATAATTTTGGATTTCCCGGGGGAAATTTTGTATGTGGAGCTCAATAGGTCAGTTCCATCAAAGCTTATTTGCTGTATGTTAATCCATCTATTTTCAGTATTTCTCACTTCCAGCTCAATCGTTGTGCCTGTGACCTTGTAATCAACTATTGACACAGGATTTGCCCCCGACCAATATGCAGAGCTTTGTGAAATCCTTGCGGGGGTTGAAAGCTGGGGGAAAAATCCCAACAGGGCTATTGCAACCAATGCAACAATAAGGACTACTGCAAGCAATACCAAATATTCTGTTGATCCTTGACCTCTTTTCATTCTCATATCCATACTGATACACCTATAGATAGTAATCAGGTAGCACTTTATAAATATTACTAAATTTTCAAATAAACTGCCCGATGAATGATTCCGTCAAAATCTTGAAAATAATGAAAAAGGCCAACGACGCAAATGTCAATGGTATAAAGTACTTAAGCCCGTAGGCCAATTTTCCTTCCCTGATAACCCCTATCATTATGCCTGTCAAAAGGGATGTTCCGGATATAAGAACCAGGGTGATAATGCCGATAAACCCAACATCAATGCCTTCACCAACAAGCCCTCCTCTCAGCAAAAATATGCTTGTTTCGTCAACCTGGGCCTGTATTTTAGTGAATGTGGCTATAAACTGGCTGGATATTGCCAGCAAAAACGGAAGCCCGAAAAGAAGAATAAACAACAGGAATATCGTATATGTCTTGGTATTCAGCATGAGTTCTCTTTTCAGTTCATCCATCTCCCTTATCTCCTCTGAAGTAGTTTCAAGCAATGTGGCAAGTTTTCCACCGCTTTTTATCCCCTGCTCAAAGAAATTAATGGTTCTTGCCAGCATATCACTTCTTATCCTGGAGTTCAAATCCTTTAACGCATCAGTAAATGATTCGCTGCCCAATGATTTTGAAGCGACAATGTTGACTTCTTTTTCCAGGGGCCCGAACTCGGGCCTTGCCGATGACTGGAAAGCGGAGAAGGGGGTCATTCCTGACCTTAAGTTTGCCGCAACCATCATAAGGAAATCAGGCAAAACCTCCTCCACCCTTCTGGTCCTGTCATGAACCAGGTAATATATGTGCATGTAGATTAGGGCAATAGTTGAAGTGAAAAACAATATGCCGAACATCAGGCTTAGTGTAGCCAGGTAAACAATCTGGTTCAAAGTCATGCTTGCGAATTCAAAATCATAAAACCCAAAAATCCTGAGAATGCTCAAGGGGATCAAGGCTCCGACCAGCCCAAATAGAATTGCAATAAGTAGCTTGGAACCCATCCAAATTTCTGTTTCTTCATATATGCCAGCGTAAGAAAGGAGCTCGCTTACCCTGTCGTACACTGGTTTTTGCACCAGCTTTGCGAATCTTCGGTATATTGTGTATTTCATCCAGGCACCTATATGTACACGCTTGGTCTTTTATTGTAAACCAATCCAATTATTACGATTTGGGTTAAGAATGAAACCGCAGTCAGTATCAGGAAAGAAACATTTGAAACCCCCAATATGTTGAACACTGAGAATACTATCATCACTGTGATGCCCACAGTCGGCAATACTGCTGAAACGAGCATGAAAAGCAATATGTAGAAATTGAGTTCTGCGTTGAAACTTTTCACTATCTGCCTTTGGTAATCCGAAAGCAAATCCACTATGCTGTTTAGCGCCTCTGTAACATCTCCTCCCGACCTCACAGCGGTAATCATCTGCCAAACCGCCTTTTTCAAATAAATCGATTTGGTCCTCAATGTCATATTTTCCAATGCCTTAATCATGGAGGACCCTGAATTGATGTCACTTACGCATTTTTCAAAAACCCTTCCAACAGCCCCGTACCTTTCGCTTGTTATATTGCTTATGCAGTTGAACAGGGGGACTCCCGAGCTTTGTTGTATCAGTATGTCCCTTAATGCGAAAACCAGCTCCCTGTTTATCTTCTCGCCTTTCTTCTCGGAAATTATCTTGGGATATAT
>CAYTXD010000022.1:4656-10144 GCA_964441305.1 Microcaldota archaeon | reverse complement strand
GCGCTCTGGAACTGCCAAAAGAGATTTCGGAAAGGCAGCCATTCCCGGGCCCAGGCCTTGGGGTTCGAATCATCGGAAAAATAACACCTGAAAAAGCGGAGATTGTAAAGAAGGCATGTGACATAGTTGAAACCGAACTGGAAAAAGCGGCGGACAAAGGAAAAATCGACAAGCCCTGGCAGTATTTTGCATCCCTTCTTCCTTCAAAAACAGTCGGAGTTAGGGGGGACGAGCGCGCCTACCAATACACCGTCGTAGTGCGCGCGGTGGGCTCTTTGGATGGAATGACTGCAAATTTCATTCCACTTCCCCCCGAAGTGCTTCAAAGGATTTCCTCCCGAATTACAAATGAAATACTCGAAGTCGGCAGGGTGCTTTATGACATTACCAACAAGCCCCCCGGCACAATTGAAATGGAGTAGTGGTTTGAATGATTTACATCATAGATAACGGGGGGCAGTACACCCATGTCATCTGGAGGCAGGTGCGCGAGCTCGGAAAGGATGCCAAAGTTGTGCCGAACACAATACTTTTTGGAAAAATTGCAGATGCGGAATCAGTAATCCTCAGCGGAGGGCCCGGCTCTGCATATTCCGATGATTTTGGCACATGCAGGGAGATAATACAAAAAATCGACAACCAAGAATTCCAGGCCCCACTTCTCGGCATATGCATGGGGCATCAGCTTATCGCCCATTTTCTTGGTGGAACTGTTGCAAGGGGCGACTCCGCGGAATACGGAACAATGGAAATTTTGGTTGACGACCACTCCTCCCTTTTCAGGGAAGTGCCCGAAAAATTCAATGCATGGGTTTCCCATTTTGACGAGGTAAAAGAAATCCCAAGCGGCTTCAAGGGGCTCGCGCATTCGGACGTTTGCAAGTATGAGGCAATGGAGCAACCAGAGAAAAAAATATTCGGCGTTCAGTTCCACCCCGAAGTATGGCACACCGAAAACGGCGAAAAGATACTTGAAAATTTCCTTAAGCAGTGAGCATGATGTGGAAGGAATTCAGGCAAAAGAAGCTTTCCGAATTAAACGAGCACATCAAGAAAGAAAAAGTAGACGAGCAAATATCGCCTCTTATTGAGCTTATAAACAAAAACCAAAATTTAGTCACTTCCTCCTCCTGCTCGGGCAGGCTTTCCCTCCTTTCAATGCAGGAAAGCAAAAAGGATGCAAGCTTTTATGCAAAATTCCACGAGCTGCCAGAACCCGAAGAGGTGCTTGAGAAAATAAACGCCTACACATTACAAAAAACACTTTGGTTCCGCGTAGAGCCATTCATACTCCACGTTATTGCAAAGGACATTGAAAGCGCAAAAAGCTTTCTTTCCATCTGCAGGAGCGCAGGAATTAAGAGGGGAGGCATATGGTCCATAACCTCCAGGGTGATGATTGAAATTGAGGGAACAGACCGCTTCTCCCTACCGGTAAAGCGGAAGGGCAAATTGCTTGTTCCAGCTGAATATTTGGAACTCATAATATGGGAATCCTTTTCTTCCCTAAACAAAAACAAGCTAAGAATTGAAAAGCTGAAAGCAGCGCTTCTTGCCCATTAGCTTATTAAATTTCATCCAGCTTATTTATCCGTTAAATCCGCCGAACCTAAATTGCATGCAGGGATGGCGGAGCCTGGTCAAACGCGCCAGACTCAAGTTGAATCCTTTTTCTTTTCAAAAAGAAAAAGGCTTCACCCAAAAAGAAAACCTTTTTGGTCCAAAAGAAAACTTTTGGAATGGGAAATCTAACAGAGGTGCGATATCTGGTGACTTAGGTCTACGGGGGTTCTGCCCCTTTTCTTTCTTACTTTTTGCGCTTCGCGCAAAAGACCGCAAACGGCTGTCGCCGTTATACGGAAGAAAGAAAAGCCGCAAGGTGCGGGAAAAGAAAGAAACCTACACCTGCGCACGGGCGCCCAAAAATCCTCCTCCCTGCATCTTTCTTCTTTCTAGATGCATACCCTAACCAATCCCGTCTTTCACCTAACTCCCATAAGACACAAAACTAACATTTTTCTGCGGAAACGCACCCTGCCCAGCAAGATATAAATACTACTTAGAGCAGGACAGGGGCATGAACACTTACATAATGTACAAAAGCCAGAACAACTACGAGCGGGAGCTAATACGACTCAAATCATCAACCCTCCCTTCAAAAACAAAAAAGCAAATAGCGGATTTTGCAAGAATAAGACTGGCAAAAGGCTCAACAAAATTAAGGGTAGTCAAATGCATGTACTGCATCAGATACATCGCAAAATGGCTCAAAAAAGACTTCTCAAAAGCAACAAAAAACGACCTCATAAAACTTGTTTCTGAAATAGACTCAAAAAACTACTCCGAACACACAAAATACGACTTCAAAATAGTGCTCAAAATGTTCTACAAATGGCTCAAAGGAAAAGACGAGGATTTCCCTAAGGAAATAAAATGGCTAAAACCAAAACTCAAAAACGCAAAACACAAACTGCCAGAAGAACTACTGACAATCAAAGAAGTAAATAAACTAGCAAATGCAACAACAAACCCGAGGGACAAAGCACTAATCCTCACTCTTTACGAATCAGGCTGCAGAATAGGAGAACTCCTTTACATGAAACTCAAAAACGTGCAGTTCGACAACTACGGGGCAGTCCTGTTGGTAAACGGAAAAACAGGAAGCAGAAGAGTGCGCATAATAGCAAGCGTCCAGATCCTCAGCAATTGGCTGCAGGAACACCCTGACAAAGACAACCCAAGCGCACCCCTCTGGCCTGCAAGACTAGGCAGATACGCCCCAACCCCCATCTCCTACCCCTCACTTCTTTCAATGTTTGAACGTGCCAGAAAACAAAGCAACATAAAAAAAAGAATCTACCCCCACCTCTTCCGCCATTCCAGGGCAACAGCCCTTGCCTCAAAACTCACAGAAGCGCAGATGAAAGAATACTTCGGCTGGACTCAGGGAAGCGAAATGGCCGCAACATACGTTCACCTGAGCGGCAGGGACGTTGATTCAACTCTCCTGCAAATGTACTCCCTAAAACAAAAACCCACGGAAAAAGAGCCAACCCTAGACTTCAGAGTCTGCCTCAGATGCAAAGAACGAAACTCCCCGACCCAATCCTTCTGCGGAAGATGCGGCAACCCATTGGATGAAAGAAAACTCCTCATAGACAACGCAAAGCCCGCAAACGACCTCATGAACTCCCTGCTCAAAGATCCGGAAGTAAAACAATTCCTCGCAAAAAAAGCAGTTGAGCTTGGGCTGGAAAAACAGCTGACAGGCGAGTAATTGAGCATGGAAGAAATTTTTGAACTCATGGTAACCGCAATCATTACGCTGAGCGTCGCACTTATCAAGGCACTTGCCTATGCGCTCTACAAACTTACACTACTCATCTACGAAAACCTACTCCTCCCCATATACAATTACATCGACTACAAACTCCACGAAAAACAACACAAGCTCAAAGAACAAGAAGAAAGAAAAAAACAGGAAGAAAAACAACGCAAACAGGATGAAGAAAAAAAGCAGCAAGAACTCGAAGAACAAAAACTGCTGGCATTGCAGAAACAAAAACAGGCACGAATTGAACAGGCAGAAAAACTACACCAAGAAGAACAACTCAAATTCTACAACCAAAAGAAAGAAGCAGAAAACCCAAAGCAAACAGAATTCAGGAAAGCATATTACCTTGAAAACAAACTCAAAAAAGAGCAACTCGATGCCCTTTACGCAAAAGATTTTAAGAGAATTAAAATTTCCCCTTATGGCAATTCAGGATCTGCATACTACTGGGTGAAGACACGCTACAACGAAAGCGCAGAGCATGCCTTCTTCTGCTACTTGATAAGGGACGAACTCAAAAACTACTCAAAGAAAATCACCCTTAACATTAACAACGGACCGGACATAGTTTTTACACATAAAAAGAAAAATTACTGCATTGATGTTGAAACAGGAAAGAACCTTAAAAGAAATCCCCTCTACGTGAAAAACAAGTTTGCCAAGTATGCAAGAGAACATGAGCAGTCATTCATTTTCGTAACAAAAAAGAAACTGAAATACTCCTATGCAAAACACGGAACAATATTAACAAGAAGCACATTAAGAAAAACACTTGAGCAACTTTTCAAATAACCAGGCATATATTATATGGAGCTTGTTAAGAGGCAGTGAACAGACCCTCTCTTCGAATGAAAAAGCACCTGAAAGCAAAAATAATTAAGGGCTGGCAACTATCTCTTAAACTGGTACAAAACAGAATTGAAAAATTAAGGGGAGAAGCTTCTTATCATGCATCTTTTAAAGGTAAATGACTGTGGGGAAAGATATATAAATATGTATGTTCATAATATATCTAGGTGATATTAATGGCTAATGCAAAAGTTACAAGAATTGCCCAATATGATAATAAAAAAGGTCTTACACAAGACAATGCAGTTGCAACTGCAAACCAAAAAAAACTAATCCTTCTTTCAAACAAGCTTTTAGACGCAAGACTGGTAACATCTGACCAATGGAAAAAAGAAAAAGAAGTCTATCCAGCATGGTCAGGAACAATGACTGCTTATGTCGAACCTGACAAATCCTTCAAACAATCAAACAAAAAAGACAGCGGAAAATACGCCCTTTACACAGATCCGGAAACAAACATCACCTACAGATTTCCTGTTCCAAAAGAGACCGAAGGAATCAGCAATTTAAGAGAGGCAAAAAACATAATACTTGTTGTAGAACATGGTTTTGACGAAAAAGGAAACCCAACCTTTGAAATAAATGACGATGGAAAAGACCAAAAAATGATCCACGTTCCAGACCAATCAAACATCAAAACAGTGCAGAATTTCCCAGCAGAAGACGGCTGGTATCTTACAGATGATACTTTCATGATACCTACAGGAAAACAAATAAGTTCAAGCAAAAAAGACGTGCGTCATCTTTGGAGAACCGATAAAAAAGTTGGCCTTCTGGTCCGCAGCGGCAGCATCCTCGTCGGCTACAACGGCAGGCATTACGTCAACGCTCTCAGCGGGGTTTCTTACCGTCTAGGGGTGCTAGCAACTGAAACCAGCCACCAAGTGGCTGCGGCTGAAAAAACCAAGGAGCCTGCTGCTGAAAAACATGAACAAACAGCGCAAAAAAGCATTTTGCCAGAACTTGCAGAAAAAGCAGAAGAGGCAATTAACAAAATGGGCGACGTAGTAAACGAAACCCTTATTGAACCGATAAGAGCTTTGATAGATGCGGCAAAGGAATAAATATTTTGACAACACTTAACTCAATGTTCCAGGTGCAAGCTTGGAGCCACACGCCCCTTCACGGTGCCGGTTTTTTCCGGACATGAAATACAACAGTGATACATAGTAAGCGCAAGCCGAAAAAGTAAAGCTGCAGTGGAAGTTTTTGAGTGAAGAGGCTACGGTTGGCCTTCTGGCCCGCAGCAACAACAACCTCAACGACTACAACAACAGGCATAACGTCAACGCTAACAACAGGGTT
>CAYTXD010000022.1:0-4646 GCA_964441305.1 Microcaldota archaeon | reverse complement strand
ATACAGAAATCTTTTCTGCAAACTTTGCAGCTATGAAAATCTTCTTGAGGCTTTTGGGAGGGCAAAGGAAAGAAAATCCCTGAAGTCCTATGTAATAGAATTTGAAAGAAACTTAGATAACGAGCTTTTCAAACTTCAATGGGAACTATTGACGCACACTTACAAACCAAAACCTCTTACCACCTTTACCGTTAGAGATCCCAAAACAAGGAAAATAAGTGCATCCAATTTCAGGGATAGAGTAGTTCATCACGCAATATGTATTATCATCACCCCTATTTTTGAAAGCAGGTTTATCCACGATACTTACGCAAACAGAAAAGGCAAGGGAACGCTTGCCGCATTGAAAAGATTTGACTATTTCTTGAAAAAAGTAACAAAAAACGGCAAACTTGTTGGGGGGGGGGGCACACGAAATGCAAACAACATTGTCGGTTATGCCTTTAAAGCAGATATAAAACATTATTTTGAAACCGTTGAACATGAAATTTTATTGTCTATACTTAGTAAACGGATACGTGACGAACAAGTTATGTGGCTGATAAAAACCATTCTTCGCAACCACAAGACAAGAATTCAGGGCAAAGGAATGCCTTTAGGCAATTTGACAAGCCAGTTCTTTGCAAACGTTTACCTGACCGAGCTTGACCATTTCGTAAAACACAAACTGAGGGCAAAATACTATTTAAGATATGTTGATGATTTTATAATTCTAAACGGGGATAAGAAAATTCTTGAAGAACAAAGAAAAAAGATCGATTACTTCTTAAATTATAATCTAAAAATCGAACTTCATCCACAAAAATCTAGAATAGTCCCATTGCGCTGCGGCATTGCACTATTGGGCTTCCGTGTTTTCTACCATTATAAACTATTGAAGAAGAGCAACCAAAAAAGGATAGAAAAAAGATTGTTGAAATTCCAGCGTAAGTTAGGGAAAGGGAAAATTACACCTGAGAAAATATTATGTAGCATGGCGGGTTGGAACGGCTATGCAAAGATGGGAAACACTTACAGGCTAAGGGAAAGGATGAAAGAACAGGTTGAATGTTTGTTAAAGACTGCTTTATTCCAGAAGCCAATACATTAAAGGAATAAATCTAACCTTCATTTTTTTGATACTTTTCGTTTCATCTTTGTCCTTAGTCAGCATCAACATCCTCTTCGGTTTGAGTTCCTCTGCGCATTCCGTCAAAGCCCTAAGTTCCCGCTCGCGTGTCTCTTCATCGTCAAGGGAGTAAACGACTTGTATGGCCTGGGTTATGTTCGTGCCCTGCCGCACTATCAAGTCAGTCTCGAAGCCCTGCTTGTTTTTCCAGTAGCATATTTCTTTTTGTCCTTGGGTTCTTCTGCGAAGCTCCAAAAAAGCCACATTTTCATACAAGCGCCCAAAATCCATTTTGCCCGTATTGCCGAAATAGAAACCAGTATCTCCTGAATAGGCCTTGCGAGGGTACTGTGACTTATCTTTGATGTTGTATGAAAAAATAGGTGCGAAGAAGAATAAGTAACCCATCTCAGCATACCTTTCCAACTGCAGAATCTTCTCCTTCCCAATCTTATGTCCCAGCGTTTTGAAAAAATTGAGGCATTTGGAAGCAGAAAACATTGGACTCTGAACGACATAATTGCCGAATGCCTCTACTGTGCTCACATCTTCATGAGAAACCTCAGCCACATCAAGGCCTACAATGTCCTTGAAATATGTATTGAGTATGGTCACCTTATCCATCTCCTCTTCAGCCAAGACGACTTCCGGGAACCCCCCAAATTTAAGGTATTCGGAAAACGCCTTTTCAAGCCTTCCTCTACCCGCAGTCGTTTTTTCCACTTCGATTTTTTTGAAGCTGAGGAACTCTTTGAAGGAAAGTGGGAATAACTCCACAGGAAGCATCCTCCCGCGCAGCGGCTTGTTCGGTACAATAAGGTTTTTGCGTGAAGAGCTTACAACCAGTTTCAGCCTGCCTTTTAAGAGCTCATGATTTCTTGCAAGCCAACCTTGCCAGTCTTTCGCGCTGGTCACTTCGTCGAGCAGAAGGTACCCCTCATCCCCGAACCATTTAAGTGCGTCATCTAAGACATTGTTGACCTCGCTTAGCCTACTGTCTTCTAAATTGATATATCCTACTTTCTTTTGTTCCCTATACAGTCTCTGCAAAAGGAGCATCAACAAGCTTGATTTCCCTGAACGGCGGATTCCTGTGACTGCTACAATTTTTGAGTTGGAACCTTTTTCAATTGAAGCTAAATCAACCTCTCTGTTATACAGATCCTTTTTCCTGGCATAGGCAGTCCATTCTTCAAATACCTCGGGTGGTTTCATAAATTGTTTTACTACAGAACAATTTATAAAGATTTCTGTTCTGTCACAGAACAATATTATCAATGAGGGCGTCAGACCCAAGCATCACTCTTGACTTGTCCTCCCTGCATTTTTGCTTGCAACAATGTCGGTGCTGATGAACTGCGTTCATTGCACCGCATCTTTCTTCTTTCTATGTGTTTACCCCTAAACAGGTTGGCAAGAAGCAAATCCAGAAAAACCCTTGCGCAATTCCTCAAATAACATAATATATTACATGGAACCTATTAAGGGGCGGTGAACATCTCGCTTTTCCGAATGAAAACCCACTTGAAACGCAAATAATTAAGGGGCATCAACTGCCTCTTAAACTGGAGCAAAAAGCACGCAAGATCAAGCGGGAAACGCTTTGGACAGCGCAGAACGCCAACCAAAGGTATTTAATAATGACTACGTATAAATACATATAAAACCACATATTTAGGTGAATCAATGGCAGTCGCAGCACAACCCGTAAACTACAAAATTTCAGAATCTTACGATAAAGGAGGCATCAGAGGACCTGATGCAGCAGTCAAGTACGGAAACAGAATGCTTACACTCGGAGAAGTCTATCCTTTTTTTGGAAACGAAAGGCTTTGGCAAAAACACAAGCACGTGCTGCAGGAAGCAAGGCCAGTATGGACAAGAACAAAAGTAGCCTTTTCCAGAAAGCCGCTTGGCGACTCAATCATAAAAGACGGAAAAGACTCATTCCTAATAGGTACTTCGGAAGGAATCACCTGGAGGCAGCAGATACCCAAAAAATTCCTTGATGGAAAAACCCTGAAGAAATCAGGCCAGCTCTTAGTAGTGGAGAACGGAGTAACCACTCGTCAAGATGGAAGTAATGAATATACTTCTTTAGTAGCTGAAGAAAATGACATGCGCATTGGAGATATTCCAAAAAACGACTGGACAAGAACAACCAACCACTCGCTTCTTTTCGGTAGCCAAATCGAGGATCTTGAAGTGCCTCTTCGGAGTCCTGATTCAAATGTAAGAGTCGGCCTTGTTGGCGCTGGCGCCGACTTCCCCAATGGCCTCCTCGGCTTCATCGTCCTCCGCGTTGTCGTCGTTCCTGACAGGTCTCCAAGCCGTCTTGGGGTGCTGGAATACGCCAGCGAAGCTGGCGACGCCGAAAAAACAACGCCTTCACAAGCTGGGAAAAAAATCGTTCCTGTCGGAATTGACCTTAGCGACGTGAAAGCGCTTGCAGCTGAGGCGCAAAAATCAGTCGAGCAGCTTGCAGCAACTGCAGATGAAGCACTGCTTCAGCCGATAAGAAACCTTATCGAGGCTGTCACAAAGGAATAAATCTCTTTCTTGTTTATTTTTGATTGGAATTTTTGCCGAAATTCCAAAACCGTGAAAGTTGTACCAACTTTCTCGTCTCTGCCCTGAGGCGCAAGCCCAGAGCCACACGCCTTTTCACAGTGCCGGATTTTTGCCGGAGATGAAATACAGCGGCGACAGCTGGTAAGCCTTATTTGCAGATTGTTTGCCCTTTTTGGGAGATAATCTTAAATAACTTGCTTACCATACTCTCCAGGTAACAATATTGTTACTTGGGAATGATGGAATGAAAAAACTCTCTCTATACTCGATAAGGGACAAAGCAGTCGCATCCGGCAGGATGGTTTTCTCAGTTCAGCAGCTGGCAAACCTCATAGGAAGGACAAAGCGGATAGCAAAGGTCTATTTCTCAAGGCTTGTAAACGCAGGGCTGGCAACAAGGCTTATCAGGGGCAGGATCTCATTTACTGACGACGATTTCATAATCGCTTCTGAGCTTGTCGAGCCATCATATATCTCCTCGTATTCCGCGCTTCTCTTTCACGGCATAAGCCAGCAGGTTCCAAAATATGTGGAATGTGTGACCACGAAAAATACACTGAAATACCCTAAGCTGGGACTTGTTTACCACAAGATTCCAACATCACTTTTTTACGGTTATAGAAAACACAAGAAAGGGAACAGCTACATTTTTGTTGCAGAGCCGGAGAAAGCTTTGATAGATGGCCTTTACCTGGGCGTTTTTTCCGAAAAGGACCTACAGCGGTTTGAAGGAAACATGAAAAAAGAGAAGCTGCGCGAATTCGCTTCGCGCTTTAAAGGGAAAGGGAGCAAAAAACTCAGGAAGATGATAAAATGATAGATAAGGAGACACTTAAGGAATTTGCCAAGTTGAATAACCTTCGGCCATGGCAGCAGGAAAAGCATTACATGCAATCAGCAATATTGGCCGTTCTCTCTGAAGAACAACTGGTTTTCAAGGGCGGCACATACCTCTGGTTCTTTCATG
>CAYTXD010000021.1:0-10189 GCA_964441305.1 Microcaldota archaeon | reverse complement strand
ACATTTTTAAGTGCAAGTATCTTTTTCACCAGCTTGCTGAATTCGCTCCTGTTTTTGCATGCAACAAGGGCAACTGCGTCGAATTCCCCGGTAACATCATAAACCGAAACCACGCCCCTTAGTTTCGCAAGCTCCTTTTGCGTCGATATAAGGCTCCCATGCCTTATTGTTATTTCTATGAATGCCATAAACTCATAGCCCAGCTTTGCAAGGTCAAGGTCTGCGGTGTAGCCGAGTATAACTCCATCGTTTTCAAGCCTTTCCATCCTGCTTATAAGCGTGTTCGGGTGCACCTTGAGCCTCTTTGCTATTTTTCTGTAACTGCCCTTGGAGGAGCGCCTAAGCTCCCTCAGTATTTTCCAGTCCAATTCATCGAACATTTGTTCAGCCATAAGAAAAAAACCCTTTTTACATGGAGTATTTACATGTTTTTTGCTATTTTTTTGTATATTTGTATAGAATATTCCTGTAAATGTATTTATATATCTATGCATATAGCTTAAGTGTGAAAAAAATTAGGGGTGAATAGATGGAAGAAGAGATGACCAAGGAAAGGATATTGGAGGATGTGGAGAAGAAAGGGGTGCAATTTGTTGACCTCTTGTTCGTAGATATAATGGGCACCGCAAAAAACTGCGAGATAACTGTTGACCGGCTTGCCGACGTTCTGGATGACGGGCTTTGGTTCGACGGGTCTTCAATAGAAGGGTTCGTGAGGATTTCAGAAAGTGACATGTTCCTGAAGCCGGATTTGAAAACATATGTTACCCTTCCTTGGACCGAGCACAAGGTCGCAAGAATAATGTGCGACGTTCAAACTGATGAGAAAAAACCATTTGAGGGTGACCCGAGGTATGTGTTGAAGAAGCAGATGAAAAGAGCGGAGGAGATGGGTTTTAAGTATAAAGTCGGGCCGGAGCTTGAATTTTTCTTTTTCAAAAGAAACGGAGGCAAGCTTTGCACCGATGTGCATGACAATGCAGGATACTTTGACTTGGATCCGCTGGATTTGGCAACTGATTTAAGAAGGGAAATTGTGCCGACCCTCAATGAAATGGGGCTGAAGGTAGAGATGAGCCACCACGAGGTCGCGCCCGGCCAACACGAGATTGACTTCACCTATGGGGATGCAACCGCCATTGCGGACAGGGTGCTTACATACAAGAATGTTGTGAAAACAATGGCGATGAAGTACGGGCTTTTTGCTTCATTCATGCCCAAGCCAGTATATGGCGTTAACGGATCGGGAATGCATGTCCACCAAAGCTTATGGAAGGGAGAAGATACTGCTTTTTTTGATGAGAAGGGGGAATATGGGCTTACCGAAACTGCAAAGCATTTCATAGCTGGGCAGCTTGAGCACGCCAGGGCCCTATCGGCAGTTGTCGCTCCCACAGTGAATTCATACAAGAGGCTTGTCCCGGGATATGAGGCGCCTGTTTATGTTTGTTGGGCAAAGACAAACAGGTCCGCGTTGATAAGGATTCCAAGGTATCAGGAAGGGAAGGAAAGGGCGACCAGGGCGGAGCTGAGATGCCCTGACCCATCGTGCAACCCCTACCTTGCGTTTGCGGCAATGCTTGCCGCAGGTCTTGATGGAATTGAAAATAAAAAAACTCCCCCTGAACCGGTTGAAGAAAGCCTTTACACAATGAGCGAGGAAAACAGAAACAAAAGGGGCATACCCATGCTCCCTGCATCCCTTGGGGAGGCCACTTCCGAGCTTGAAAAAGATGGTGTGCTCAGGAAGGCATTGGGGGAGCATGTGAGTGAAAAGCTCATTGAAGCCCAGAAAATACAATGGGACGCGTACCGGCTTCAGGTGACCCCTTGGGAGATTGAGAGATATTTGCCTGTTCTATAGGCCTCTTTTTTCTTTTTTTCCAAGTATAATGTTTTTATTAATTCATGCAGTTAACGAGGTATGGAAAAAAAGTCAAAAAGCGATGAAAGCGGAAAGGAAAAATTCCTTTATTATATTGCAATAGTTTTTGCTGTTCTTGTTTTCCTTTATGTATACGGTCTTGTCTTGACCGGCATGGGAATATTCTAGTGGTCTGATGAAAAAGCTTACCGATGAACTAAGGGGGGAGCTAAAAATCCCGTTTGGCGAGCTGATAAGCGAAGAAGAGTTTCTGGAGAGAGTAAAGGATAATGGGCTTATCATGGCAATTGGGGATGTATGCCTTATCACAATGCTGGAGAAAGGCCTTGAGCCCTCAATAGCGGTATATGACTTGAAGAGTGAGAGGGAAAAACTGGAGGAAAAGGATGCGGAAAGGATATTGAAGAGATATGGAACCTCCGCGGAAAAAGTTGAGAATCCTGCAGGCTTTATCACTGAAGCGCTGGAAAAGGCAGTCATAAAGGCGATTGAAAGCAAAAAAGGGGCTGTTTTTGTTGATGGTGAGGAGGATTTGGCAGGGCTTGTTGCAATAGCGAATGCACCCGAAAAATCGGCAGTGGTTTACGGTCAGCCGGGGGAGGGGATTGTCTATGTTTCTGTTGATGAAAACAAGAGAAAGAAGGCAAGGGAAATGATTGACGAGATGGAAGATGTTTGATTTGAAGCAAAGATGATTGAGTAGGTGGAAATAGTTTGATTGGTGGATTGGATTAAATTTGTGTAAGAAACTTAGTCAGAGCCCTTGAGTTTTGCAAGAACTACGAATATCCCGATGAACATAAGTATGGATATGCCGTAAATATAGAGAGGCTCTCCTCCAAGCCAGGGGTTGTCTTCCAGCATTGTGTAAACAAGATATGCGGCTGCGCCCCCGATTATTAACCTAACTAAAGTAAAAAGAAACTTCTTTTTTCCGCTTGACATTCCCATGGGAAAATAGGGATGGCAAGGTATAAAAATCAATCTGAGTCCTGAGTGTACTTGGTTTTTTCCTTTAGGGCGCGCTCCGCTTTTTGCAATTCCCTTCCAAGGTATGCGGCATGCTTTAAATCAGATATGAGCCCTTCTTCGATTATTGTGTGGCAGAGATTTTCCGCGCTTTTTCCTTCGATTATGTAATCCGCGGTTCCTGAAGCAAATTTCCCTTCAACGTACTTTCCCTTGTAATGCTCGACAACTATTTTTTCGTTTACATGGATTATGAAAAAGCCGTGGGGGTCAAGATGTATTTTTCCCTTTTTCTCGCTGATTTTTGTCAATCGCTTGGACATTTTGCTTATTTTTTCGGAATAGTTGCTTGGCAAGTTTTCACCTTTTGAGCACTTTTTTCACAAAGTCAAAGTCGCGCGAGTAAATATGCGCGGAGAAGGAGTGAGTTGTTATTTCGCCCGGCTCAACTCCAACCTCTTTTGCAACGTGCTCGAGCATTTTAGTAAGCCCGAATGCATTTGCAGGCCATGCGCCGTACATGTCGTTTGAGCGGATTGCGGTCGTCTGGTAGAGTTTTCCGTCCCTGATTTTCCAGTCCCATAAAACAAGGCAGGGCACTTCCTCGCTCTTTGCATCAACTTTAGGCTTCCATGAAACTGCAACCGCGCGCCTTGTTGAGCCGGAGCGCTTTAGCCTCTCAATTGCTTCGTTTAGCTGGTCGAGCCCATCGTAATTTATGAGCCGCTCGCCATAGGTGTATTCAAAATCTTTTTTGTCAGCAGAGAGGAATTCCACTTTTGCGTATTCCTCCAGCTTTTCCTTGTTCCAGGGGAACCCCTCCGGAATCATTTCCGTTTGCGGAGAGGAGATGGATACAACTAAATTCAAAATTTCTTTTGTGTCAGAGCCCCATTCATCTTTAGTTCTCATGTCGCCCTTGTCAGTAATCACTCGGAGTATTTTGGGCCATGCCTCTGAAATGGTTTTTGAGCGTATGTAAAAAGCCATGCGAGTAATTGGTAGGAAGATAATAAAAACGCTTTGCTGTGGAGCAAATTACGGCGTAATTTGGGGTTTATTTCGGTAAATTCTTTTAAAAGGGGAAAAAACAATTCCTTTGGTGATGGAATGGTGAAAAAAATGTTTATAGGAGTTCTTGCAATGCTCGGTCTTCTGGGTGCAGTTTTTGCGTTCGGAGGAGCAGGGTTCGGAAAGCAGATGCTTGAAAAGGGAGAGGAAATTTCCAAGGAGCTGCAAATAGAATTCATGAAAGCAATGCATGAGGGGGATTATGCATCCGCAAAAGCCTTGAATGAAGAGTACGGGCTTGGAGGCAGGATGGTGGAGTTTGCGAGCGAGGAGATGTTTTCCATTCATTCGCAAATAAAGTCTGCACTGAAAGCAGGGGATTATGAACTAGCATACGAGCTAAGGGAACAGGCACAAGAGCTTGGCATGGAGCAGGGGAAAAAAATGTGCGGGGGAATGCAGGCAGGGGTGCAGGAATGCGCTGAAGATGGAAAATGCCCGCAGAAAAAAAGGATGATGGACTCGGAAGGCATTGGAAAAGAAAGGAGTATGCACGGCAAAACACACCCAAGAGATTGCCCACTTGCTGATGCCACACAATAGGGGGACTGCCTCCCTCTTCTTTTTTAATCTTATTACAAAATGAATATTGTGAGGGAATGGATTCTAAAACACGCTTGCTTTACTGGCTACTTGATGGATCAAGAGGAGGCCCCACGAGAGTTAGGATTTTGAAATTGATCAACAACAAAGCATTGAACACGCGAAAGCTCTCATTGGAATTGGAAATGGATTACAAAACAATACAGGGGCATGTTGAGCTTCTTCTTGAGAATGGGGTTATAGACACTCCGAAAAAAGGCTATGGTTCTGTTTATTTCATCTCCCCCGAATGGGAGGATAATGATCATCTGAAAAAAATACTAAGAGGTAATGAATATGAAAAAGAAAAATGGAAAAGAAGAAAAAAAAGAAATTAAGAAAAACGGGTTCTCAATGAAAGCGATTTTGGGAACTGCCTTAATCCTAATCACCTCGATATCGATATTCCTCATAGCGGACGCCCTGATGCCTTTCAGGAGATTTGAGATGAGAATTGTGATGCAGAACCTGTTCTTTATTGGTGGAATTGTTTCCACTTTTATTGTGCTTTTGGCTACGTATTTAGTGTACACATATCTTAGGGGTTATTTGGAGCTTAAGAGCGGCATTACATTGTCAATATTAGTAGTAGTCGTATCATTTCTCATATTCGGGATTTCATCAAACCCTATTTTGCATGCAGTGCTTGGGATATACGGAAAGCATGGGGCATTTGCAATTGTTCCCTCAATATTCGTCGCAATCTCTTTGGCAGTGCTTGTATGGGTTAGCTCGAAATAAAAATCACGGCGGAATTTGGGGTTTATTTCGGTAAATTCTTTTAAAAGCCAGTATAAAAAAATAGGTCCAGCGTGAGCCAATGGAAGACAGAATAATTATGGAGATGCTAGAGGTTTCCAAGGTGTACGACGGAACAACCCCTTTTGAAGCGCTGAAAAAAATAAGCGTCAAGGTAAGTGAGGGGGAGTTCATCTCAATCATAGGGCCTTCTGGAAGCGGAAAGAGCACATTTCTGCATTTGCTGGGGTTTCTTGATTCCCCCAATTCAGGGGAGATAATTTTTGACGGGAAAAAAATGTCTGGGATGGATGAGGAGGAGACGGCAAAGATAAGACAAAAGGACATTGGATTTGTGTTTCAGGCATTTTATCTGGCTCCGACAATGAGCGTGTTCAAAAACGTGGAGCTGCCGCTAATCATAATGGAAATGGAGCCGAAAAAGAGGGCTAGAAAAGTAAAAGAAGTGCTTGAGGTTGTCGGGCTGTCTGATAAGATGGAAAATCTCCCTTCGCAGTTGAGCATAGGGCAGAAACAGAGAGTTGCAATTGCAAGGGCTCTGGTGACAGACCCAAAGGTTATCATGGCGGATGAACCCACTGGAAATTTGGATTCTAAATCTGCAAAAATTACCATGGATTTTATTTCTGATTTGAATGAGAGATTCGGAAAAACAGTTATTCTTGTGACCCATGAACCAGAGGTCGCGGCATATTCCAAAAGAACTATCTACATAAAAGACGGTAGGATTGATAAGGAAACCCTTGGAAAACCTAGGAGGACCGACAGCAAGAAGTTGAAAATTAAGAGGTGAATTTTATGAAAAAAATAAATATGATTTTGATAATGACAATATGTTTGTTTTCTAGTTTTGCATTCAGTGCAAGCGATTCAAGAGCATCCATAGAGATCGAAAGCCATTCAACTGTCCCCGCAGATGTTTACCCCGGCACTACTGGGCAGTTGGAGCTCGCATTGAAAAATTCTGGTTCAGACACTGCGGAAGCTGTTTCAGTTTCATTCTCATATGATGGAGGAACCCAGCAGATCGGCGCAGGAGACATAGGCGCAGGCTCCAGCACCCTCTTGTCGATTCCGTTCAAGGTGCCGGTTGGCATAGAATCGGGAATTCACCTGATTCATCTTATGGTTTATTACAGTGACAGTGTTGGTAGCAAATCAACGCCCTTGACTGTTTCAATAGCTGTTTCCCAAAGAAACATTCTTCAAATTGATACTGAAGATATGGACAAAACAGGAGTTGCGAGAGGAGAGGAATTTACCCTTGATATTAAGCTAGAGAATACTGGAGGAGTAATGAAGAATGTTATAATATCAAACGATGCAAGTTCATCATTTTTCTTGAAAGGAACAAACCAGATAACCCTCGGAGATTTGGAGACTGGGGGAGAGAGAAAAGTTTCAGTCACCATGATCCCAACATCATCAGCTGAGGTTGGGCAGCAGATGATTCCGATAGTTTTCAGCTATGAGGATGCATTGCATAACACTGTTACTGAAACCCACTACGCAGGGCCGATCAATGTGCTTGATTCATCAATGCAGTTTGAGATAGAGTTGACACCTGAAGGAACTGTTGAGATCGGTTCCCAGGCGGTTTTCAGGCTTACCTTGAAGAACAGAGGAGGAACAGTGGAATCTGCGGTGGTTGACATAACGCCAAGCGAGATGTTTGTTCCTATGGGATCATCAAGAATATTTTTTGACAGTATAAAAACAGGCGAGAGCATAAGCAAGATACTGGTCATGGGAGTTGAGCCCAACGCAGCGGCAGGATATTATGAATTGTCCCTTGATGTTACAACTGGAAGCGGATATTCCACAGGTGAGACGTTTGGAATATCAGTTGAGGCAACTCCAGAGGTCACTGTTGCATGGGAGGATCAGATTGTGAATGGAGGAACAATTGTGATACAGATATCAAATACTGGAAACTCAGCAATCAGAAGCGTCTACGCATCTGTTGAATCAACAGACCAGATAAGGGTGACTTCTTCCGACAGCAAATTCATAGGAACATTGAATGTGGATGACTACGTTACTTTTCAGCCGACCATCTCGATTCTTCCAAATGCAAGGGAAGGGACATACATAATGCCCTTAACTATTGTATACAAGGATGGAAAAAACCAGGAGCAGACTGTGAAACAGGATGTAATGCTTGAGTTAAGCGGAGGCATGGCAAGCGTGACATCATCCAACAAGAATATGGGCTCCATAACCTCCAGAAAGAGCGGGGGAATTAGTATCTTTGGAATTGATGCGCTCTACATCGTAGGAGTTGTTTTCCTGCTCGCAGTATGGTTCCTTGTAGTTCCAAGAGTTAAGAAAAAATTCTTCAATAAAGGGGAGAAGAAATGAAGTACAGGGATATGGCTATGCTGGCCACAAACACACTAATGCACAGGAGCCTGCGCAGCTGGCTTGCCATACTTGGCATAGTTATAGGTGTTGCTTCAATCGTAACTCTGATTTCAATAAGCTATGGAATGAGCGCCAACATTACAGAAAGGCTCGGCTCACTCGATGCCAACGTCATCACTGTATCCCCCGGAGGAGAATCCATGAAAAGGGGAATGTTTGGGTTGGGTGGTGGTAGTGGCAAACCGCCAAAATCTGGATTCGATACTCGTGAAAGCGACCAGATAACATTTAGAGAAGCTGATGAATTGCGGGCAATTCCAGGAATAACTGCCCTTGATGCGCAGGTAACAGGAAGTGCGAATGTTGAATACAAGGATATTTCTGGCCAGGCTTCATTGGTCGGAACAGAGCCGAGAGAATTTGAAAAGATAATAGGAACAGAGTTATGGGATGGAAGGTATCTGAGCACAAGCGATCAGTATGCCGCAGTTCTCGGGTATTCTGTTGCAAACAGGACATTGAATGATATAGATGACATCCTGAATAAACAGATAAAGATTGATGAAACAGCATACAGAGTTGTTGGCATATTGGAGGAAAGCGGGGAGGCGGACAGAAATATTTACATACCCCAAAAAATGGCAAAGGAAATACTTGACCAGGATGATACCGTAAGCCAGATTGTAATTGTATTTGACGACAATAACCACTATCTTGAAGATATAGTGGATGAGATTGAAACTAGACTGAGAATGCTGCACATGACTGAAGAAGGAGAGGAGGATTTTACAATTTCAACTGCCCTGACTGCGGAGGAAACAGTGTCTGAAATAACCGGCACTCTAACATTGTTTCTAGGAGGAATCGCGTCGGTTGCCCTTATTGTTGGGGGTATAGGAGTTGCAAACACCATGTTCATGAGCGTGCTGGAGCAGACAAGGTATATAGGCATTTTGAAGGCCCTTGGAACAACAAAATCAGATGTAATGAAATTATTTTTGTTTGAAGCAGGAGTCATAGGTGTTGTTGGAGGAGTGCTGGGCGTTGTGCTCAGCGTAATCGTTTCCGAGATACTCTCCAGTTTTTCAGTGCCAACCGTACTCACCTTAGACCTTGTTTTATTTGGTATCTTTTTCTCAGTTATAGTCGGGATAGTTTCCGGAGTTTTCCCGGCAAGAAATGCAGCATCAATACAGCCTGTTGACGCGCTTAAGTATGAGTGACAGGCGGTCTGATGCAATTTCGTTAGCCTGAACGAACTTTTTACTAGGCAATTAACTAACCTGCTACTCGAAAAACTTGGCAATCGCCAAACTAAACCATGCCAAAATCACACCTCATATTTCAACAAGGCCCCATTTCCGCACAAATCCCACAGGTTTCCTTAGACATTATGAAAAACCGCCTGTATAAGATATATACGGGTGGTTTAATGAAATACGCAGGACTGGATGTATCAAAAGAGAGCATTGTTGCCGTGTTCAAGGATAAGGAAGGCAACACACTTGATGAGGGAAGATACAGGAATTCTGAAGAAGGATTGAAGAAACTTAGAACAGTAATGAAGGACTATGAGTCAACAGTTGAGGCATCTACTTCTGGTTTGAGAATGTATGAATACCTGAACTCAGCAGGAATTTCAATTATCATGGCCAACCCTGCAAAGATAAGATTGATTTATGAGTCTGACAAGAAGACTGACAGGAATGATGCAGAGATACTTGCAAATTTACTTCGGACTAACATGCTTCCAACCTGCTATGTGCCTCCGAAGGATGTGAGAAGGCAGAGAGATTTGATAAGAATAAGGAGAAGTTTGGTTGAAGCGAATGTGAGATTCAAAAATCAGATCAGGTCTGCACTTGCTTCTGAAGGGACAAGCTGCAAGTACAAGGATATTTTTGGTGAAGGGGCCAGGAAAACGCTTTCTGAAATGGATATCAGCTCACATACAAAAAAGAGGATAGAGCAGATTCTGAGGTTGGGAGATTCTGTTCTTGCTGAAATCAAGGTCCTAGATGGAGAGATAAAACAAGAGTATGAAAAGTTATCTGAAGCACACTTGCTTACAACAATCCCTGGAATTGCAAAGAATTCTGCAATAACTATCCTTTCTGAAATTGGAGATGTGAAGAGGTTTGATTCTCCAAAGAAATTGTGCAGCTATGCAGGCTTGGTTCCCAAAGTTGACCAGTCAGGAAGCAGAAGGTATGACGGACATATTAAAGGAGGCAGCAGGATGCTGAAGCTGTCCTTGGTGCAGAATGCAAATGTTGCAGTGCTCTACTCAAAAAGATTCAGGAAATTCTACTTGAAACTGAAAAGGAAGAAAGGGCATCAGAAGGCAGTTGTTGCGGTTGCAAGGAAGATGCTGACTATCATTTGGTTCATGCTTCAGAGGAATAAACCCTTTGAAGGGGCAGAACCCATCTGTAACAGGAGGAGGTCTGCCCAATGAAGGGACGGAGACAGAAAGACAGCCCGTCATTTCCTTGGCTTTTGAAGCCGATCCTTAGACTGGGAGTCTTTCCTCCAATAACGACCCAATGTAATGTGCTT
>CAYTXD010000020.1:0-10267 GCA_964441305.1 Microcaldota archaeon | reverse complement strand
GCTGGAAGTTATAGCCCAAATCCGAATAATCCCTGTCCTCCTGGCCGGTCTTCTCAATTTCAACCTTGTGCGCGGAGATGCTGCTCTTAAGGGTGTAATCCCCTTTGGTGACATCATCAAATCTTCCGGTAAGCCCGTACCTTTTGGTTACGGTGCTCACTTCTTCCCCGCTTCTCCTGTCAGTCCTATCTGTTTTCTCAATCACTGCCCTGAGCCTTCCGAAATCATCGGTGACTCTTGCAACCTCAAGCTCGCCTTCCTCCAAGTCGGTCCTTCTGTAATGGTCAAGCACAATGTTGTGCCTTCCAGGCTGGAGAAAGAACTTTTGCCTGGAGTGGCGCTCATCGAATTTCTTCACTTCCTTCAGTATCTGAACCACGTCATTCGGGTCGCGGGACTTGTATTCAATGTGGTATGCACCTTCTTCGCCAACCCCTTCGATTTCGGAAGAGCCGAGCCCAACTGTCAAATCACCGCGCCTCATAATGGGGTTGCCGAAAACCTCTCTTCCCATTCCTGGCAGGTATACCAAGGATTTTACGTAGAATGCGCCCATCTTTTCCCCCTCTGTTTTCCTGTTTTCAGAGTAGAAAGATACTTGGTAGGGAGTTATCCCTGACTTGTCCGTTCTTTTCCTGTCCTCGTTTTCAACTGCAACAGAGTACCTGCTGAAAGTCACCTTGTCCTCGCCGTAAACATACATAACCCACGCATCCTTGAGCTTGTCGGTCATGCTCCCCACATAAACTTCGCTTCTTGTGTCCACATAAAGATAAGCATGCGTGACCCCCCTCTCCCTCGCGCTTGCCGAAATTTCCCCTCGCAAAATCTGCCAGTTGTCGGCATAATTCTCGGTTAGCGCGTAGCTCTGCCCGTACCAGTAAGGAATTATTTCCGTTTCAGCAGTCGCCTGCTCGGACGCCTCGTTTCTCAACGCAGCGGAAAGCCGGTCCCTGTCCTCTGCAAGCTTTTCAAATGACTCAATTACCTCCTGAGGTATTGGGTCGATGATTATGCCGTAGGTATCCTCAAAAACGGTTATCTTGTCTTTGGGCGTTAGCACCCTTTCCAAATTTTCAGTTTCGGGGTCTTTTTCCTTCTCAATTTCCTTCTCCTCGGGCTTCTCCTCTTCGGGCTTTTCCAGTTTTACAAGGGAAATGTTGAAAACCATATCTTCATTAATATCCTGCATCCTTACCTTCGGAAGCGAATCCTCCGTTGCCTCTGGGAATTTCTCCTCGTATTCTTTCTGGAGAGCATTTTCAAGCGCCTGCCTTGCATTCTCCTCGTCCGCAAGAACTATCTGGTTAAGCTCTCCCGAGCTTACTGCCTCGTACTGTTCCCTTATGCCTGCAGGCCTTCCAAGCGCCTTCAGCGCGGCATCGTAAATTTCGGGCGTCACCTTCAGGTTGACATTTTTATGATCCTGGCCCGTAGTGGTATAAATGGTTATATCCACTTCGTCCTTTGCCATGCCCTTTTCCTGTTTTGTTCCCTCTTCATAAACCCTGTATGCCCCCGCAATTTCGGAAAGCGGCGGGAAACTTATCTCCCGAACCGTGTCAATATCGTAAACCCTCTGGTCTCTTGGAAGAAGATTTCCCGACTCGTCCATGTTTAGTGAATCTATAGCTAATTGGTAAAGCTCCCTCAAGTTCATATCAAGCTCCATCTCGTCCTGCTGGAGGGCGGGAATTGCCTCCGCAGCTGTCTGGGGGAGCATCTGCCTCTCTATCTCTTCCCTCCTCAACTCGTCATAATTGAGTATTACCTCTTCCTCGCTCACATGTGCCTTCCTGTACCTCCTTCTTTCCCTTCCCCTCTCTGTTTCGCCGACTTCAACAAACTTCAGGTCGCCTAAATCAACCTTCCACCAGTTCTCCTGGAATTTTCCTGGGAGGTGCTGCTGCTGGGTGTGCTGTATTAAAAGAGTGTCTTTTCCCCCATCGCGGATTATGATTTCGTACATTTCCCTGTCCCAGTTGCCCTGGTCTGCTTTGTAATAATTTGCCGCCTTCTCCTTGAGCTCGTTTGCAAGCGACTCCATGGAAACCGCAAAATCGCTTGACTTTCCTTCTAGGAACCGGGATTCAGGGGGGATTGCAAGCATTTTGGTGTAAATCTTGTCATTGTGAACGACTTCCGTTTCAATGTAAACCGTCTTTCCTGTGCCGATCCCCGCAATAATCGACTCCCAGTCCGAAGGGGAGATTTCGGAAAGGTGCACTGCATCATACCCCTCAAAATATAGTTTCAGGTAGCTTTCGAACGACTCCATGAAAGAGAGCATTTCCTTTCTTTCCTCATAGCTTTCGGTTTCCCTGAGCGCCACCGTTCGCGAGTCGTAGCTGTCATACTCCCCGCGGTATGTATTGGTTGTTTCAACATAGTCCCATCCGTTCCCCTTCAGGTATCCGTGGAGTTGCCTCATCCACCCAAGCATCCCGCCCTTTATCTCCTCCTTCTCAGCCTGCGCCCTTGCGGCCTCCTCCTCCCTTTTTTGCTGAATGGTGCTTAGCTCTTCCCTTCCTTCCTCGACTTTTTCCTTCAGCTCCTTTTCGCCCTCCATTACTTTCGGCTCCTTTCCCGGAGTAACCTCGATCTCCTCTTCTCTCTCCTCCTGCTTGGGCATCTCCTTCTCAATTTCCTTCTCCTTGGGCTTCTCCTCTTCGGGCTTTTCCGCCATTGCTTCCCTTGGCGGAGGCCTTGGCTTTTCAACTTTCTCCTCCATCGACCTTACTTCGCCTTCCTTTTCCGCCTTTGCTTCAAGCGCATCCGGCTTCAGCTCAACATGTATATTTGAAACTATTGAATCCCTTACTGCGAGAGCATCCTTCATCTCCTCCTGCAGTTTCTTCCTCTCATCCCCCCTGGCAGTTGCAAGCGATGATGAAATATTCTTGATTTTCTTCTGGGCGGCGTCAAACTCGTCGATGCTTTCCCATGGGACGTGGTAAATCTTGTTTCCGTCTTTTCTGGTAACTTCCTTTACTTTATATGAAGTGCTGACCACCCCGGAAATTCCGCCTTTCACTGTCTTTCCCGCCTCATCCTCGAGAACAAGCTTCCTCTGACCTTCTTTTAGTACTGAATCGAAGACTTCCTTCACATTGGCGGGAATCTTTATTCTGTTAAGAAGGCGCTCAAGGTAGTTTTGGTAAATCCGGATATCCTTTTCATCAGTGACTCCGTAAAACTTGCTGACATCAACTTCATGCTTTGTCCCGTTTTCAACAATGTCCTTTATCTTTTCTGCTTCTGAAACTGGCATCATATTTACCAATTTCATGAGGTTTACTATGCTGTCCGCATTGTCCTTTATGGTAAGGATGATGTTCTCAAACTCTTCCTTTTTCTCTTCGTATGGCCTTGGGCTTTCAATAAGCTCCCTGAGCTTGGAGGAATAGGGGTCAATAACAATAAGCGGGATTCCCATTTCATTGAAAGTTTTCTTTATCTTCTCAAGCTTTTCCTCATAATTGGAGAGCATGCCCAGCTGGTCCTTGAAATTCTGCGGCATGTCCTTCTCGTCAACATGGTATTTGTAGAAAGTACCCGAGATGACTTTCCGGCTTAGGTTGGCATATTCCTCAAATGTTTTTGCAACTTCATCAGCTTCCATTTCCTTTGCCGGGCCGGCCATTTCACCACCTTAGATATATCTCAGAGGTTACATTTAAATGTATGCGCCCGTGCATACATCGAAGGCAGGCATATGCGCCCGTGCATACATCGAAGGCAGGCTACAGTTCTGCTTCCCAGTCCTCCATTTTGGGTGGCTTGTTGAGCATCTGGTTTATCGACTTTTCAAGCGCGTCAAGAGGAGTGATTTCATATTCGTTCATGGGCCGGTCTTCAATAAGGTCCCTTATCCTCCTGCCGAAGCCCTTCACTTTCTTTACAGTTTTTCTGTACCTCAGCCCCATCAGCTGGAGAAGAGTCATTTTCTCCTTTTTCTTTCTGGTTACTTCAAACTTGATGCGCTTTTTCCCCTTCTGCCTCTCCTTTGCGGCGAGCTTTTTGGCAAGGTTTTCCACCATCTCGCGCCTGAGGGCTGGCTCAATTTTCTTCTCTTCTTTTTTCGCCCTCTCCTCCCTCTCAACCAGTACTTTTGCCCTTTTAACATACCTCTCATAATCTGGAACAAGCTCCTCAATCTTTTCTTCCTTCTTTTTCTTCTCCTCGGAAGCGCGCTTCTGGGACATGGGAAAATTAGAGAATGCGCACTATTTAAACCTTATCAGGGGGCGGCAATGTTTATAAAATTGCCAAGCATACTATTGTGCAAACCGATGGGATGCGAGTGGTAAAATGGAAAATGAAAAGGATATTAAGACATATTATCTTGACAGGAGGGTAATTTTAGTCTGGCTTTTGCCGGACATTGCAGTACTTCTTGTGCTCTGGATTTTGCTCTCCTTGCTGCTCATATTCTCGCCGACTTTTTTCGGTTTGCTGGAAAAAGGTGTTGAGCCTGCCGGCGGGTCGGCAATGGTTTTCGCGGGAATTCTGCTCCTTGGAATAGTGCCGCTTGGCATCTACAACCTCCTGAAATACAAAAACTACACCTACTCCCTGGGGCCCAAATCAATGATAATAAGAAAGGGGATAATTTTCACCCAGAACACTTCGATTGCATACACAAGCATAAGGAACGTCACTGCAAAGCAGACCCTGATGGACAGGCTCCTCAAGCTATTTGACATGCACATAGATACTGCCGGAAAGGATGCAGAGCATTCCAGCGTCACCCTCCCAGGGCTTTCTTCGGGAAAAATGAATACGCTTACCGAATGCATAACCGAAGCTTCACATATGCATCCTGAAAGGGGCGCGAGCGATTATGACCGAAAGCTTGCGGAGCATAATGAGGGAACCGGAAAGGTGATGAACGCGCTTCTTGACGAGATAAAGGGGCTGAGAGAGGATATCCAGGGCATAAAGGGCGGCCAGAAGGGCTCCGGTGAGAGCGCGGAGATTGATGGGGAGGCCATGGTTTCAGAAGACGAGAGGATGGGCCCGGATGTGATGATTGAGGATAGGGTGTGCGCATTCAACCCCGAAGAGCGCGCAACGGAAGGGATACAGAAAACCGAAAAGGGCGCTAAAGAAAAAAGCAAAAAGAGGAAGGGAACAACGAAAAAGAAGAAGTCAGGTAAAAAGAAAAAGTAATGCAACACGCAGTTGTTTTACCCTATTCCCATTCAACAGGAATGTAGGGATTGGGATACAGCTCATTTATTTCGTGCTTTTCGATTTTTGGGAATTCCCATCCCTTTTCCTTTTTCACATACTGCATGCAGAGAACGGTTGTTTCAGGTGTTCCCCTCTCCCATATCGCGTGCCTGCAGGTGCCGCATGGGGTTGTGCTGTTCTTGCGCTCCGCGGGAACCGGGTCGGCAATGAGTATGCTTTTTATTTTCGCGCCGTATCCCTCCTTAAAAACCATGTTCGCAATCGCGTGCCTCTCGCCGCAAATGACCCCGCCCGAAATGCCGGACTCAAGGCATGCGCCTTCGTAAATTTTCCCGCTGCCCGAAAGAACGAATGAATAAAGGGTGTCTATTCCGCCCTTCCTCCTGCGCATCCTGTTGTATTTAACAACTGCTTTTTTGGCGTGCTTGATTAGGTTTTTTTCGGATGAAGTTGGCATATAAGTATAATCGTTTATCCCTATTTAAATTAGCTTCCTTAAATAATAAATTGAACAAGAAGTTTAGTTGTGCTTTTTCAAGCTTTCAAGGTATCCTTAATTGCATCTTTTATGTTTTGACTGCCTCTGCTTTTGTTTTTCCCTGTGAAATGCATCCAGGGAGGTTTGCATTCTGCCATGAAAGTGCCGTCTTCATCCATTGCAATCGCAACTTTGTAAGCCATGGAATCACCTGAAGCATTAGCAATTCACCAGAACACGAACCTTCTGGTGCTTGGAATGGAAAATTGGAAGAGGCGCTAAACAACCAAGCTGGCGGATACTTTCCTTGCGTGCACATACGCGTAGGTTGCGGCAATTGCGCCGCGGGAAACTGCCGTAACAATCTGCTTCATGCCTCCTGCAATGTCCCCTGCCGCGAATATTCCCGGAACGCTGGTCTGCATTGTCTTTGGGTCTGCTTTTATGTATTTTCCGTCATCAAGCTCGCAGCCCGCCATTTTGGCAAGCTCGCTCGCGGGAGTCAAGCCGATGTTTACGAAAATCCCGTGCACTTCCAGCTCTTTCTGCTCTCCTGAATCGACATTTTCGTAAACAACTTTTTCAACGAAATTGGAGCCCTTGATTTCTTTTGCAACGCTGTTTAGTATGAATTCGGTATTCTTTTCCTTCAGCTGGTTTACAATTGCCTCCTCCCCCCTGAACTCTCCCCTGCGGTGAAGAAGGTAAACCTTGTTGGCATGCTCGGTAAGGAAAAGCGCAGAGCTTAAGGCAGTGTTTCCGCCCCCAACAACAAGGACATCCTTTCCCTTGAAAAGAGGCCCGTCGCATGTTGCGCAATAGGAAACGCCCTTTCCGGAAAACTCCTTTTCCCCTGGAATTTTGAGCTTTTTCCATTCTGTCCCTGTGGCGATTATGACTGATTTTGCCCTATACTCCTTGCCGGAAGAAGTTTTTATGGTGAAGCAGTCATTTCCGCACGTCTTTAGTTCCGTAACTTCTTCTGGAACCGGCTCGATTTCAAGCTCTTTCAAATGCTCCTCGAATTTCTTGGCAAGCTCCATTCCGGATATGTGCTTCATTCCCGGATAGTTGTCTATTTTGTCAGTAGTTGCAACCTCTCCCCCAATAAGCCCCTTTTCAAAGAGCATTGTGGTGGTGCCCCTTCTTTTTGAGTAAATGGCTGCGGAAACGCCTGCAGGCCCGCCGCCAATTATCGCTACGTCTATTTCATCCATTATATCACCTAATCATTTTACAACCCATGGAAGGAAATTAAGCAAAAAGCTAAGTGCCATAGTAATTGTGATTATATCTGTAAACAGCTTGTTTTTAACATTTAGGGTCATCAGCCTGTGCCCGTCAAACATTGGAAGGGGCAGAAGATTGACCACCCCAACAAGGAAGTTGAGCACGCAGGCAAGCGCGAGAGTTGCATAAGCAAAGCCCAGCCAGTCAAAGCCCTGGTCGTACGTGTAATTCCAGGTTCTCGCGTAAAGGGGCGGAAGCTCGCCTTCCACAAGCGTTCTTGCGCGGAAAACTATCCCGTCACTGCGGATCACCGAAAAGGGGAACAGCTTCTTCATAACTTTTCCCTCGTCATTCGCAGCCAGGTAAATGGCAGTGCCGTTTTCAAGCGTGAATTCAACTTCCGAATTGGGCCCGTAAATGAAATTTGTTATTTCCCCGATGCTTTCGCCATTTATTTCAGTTATTTTAGTTCCCGCGGGAACAGGCCTGCTCTCCCAAATCCTGGAAGTGTCATTCGCCTCTCCAGAATCAAGCACTACTTCCGCCTTCTCCACCAAAAGATAGTCTGAGCGGAATGGGGAAGTTGCAGTGACAAAAAGGATTAAGAGTATGAAAAGGAAAATAGTGGTGTAGAGGTTGAATGCGGAGCCAGCAACAAGCACCCTGTTCTGCTGCTCTACCGGCTTCTTTTTCATCTGCTCCTCGTCAGGGTCCACAAATGCACCTGCGGGGACAACGCCCAGAAATGCGATGCCTGCGGAAAGAAGCTTTATCTTTGCTATTCTTGCAAGAAGGGCGTGGCCACCCTCATGGACAACAAGGAGTATTGCAAGCGCGAGCACGCCTTCAATGAAGGGGAGGTTTATGCCCGGAAGCACCAAAGTGGCGCCAGGAGTTGTGGTTGCAAGGGCAGAGCTTCCGGAAACCAGGGTGTTTACTGCGGCAACCAAGATTACTGAAGCATAAGAAACAAGGCCCGCGGCAGTCATGAGCATCAGGCCCCCGAACATCAGCACTGAAAGAAGGACAAAGGCCATTACATTCTGCCCCTGCGCGGATTCCCTTACTTTCATGTTTGCGGAATTCAAATCAAGAGTGGTTATCGTGGAGGAAGCAATGGGGAAAAGGTTGGGGGTGATCAGCAGGGAGATTGCGAGAAGCAGGAGCATTGAAAAAACAAAAATTGCCGCTGTTCTCGGAAGGTTTTTCCTCTTATCCTTGAGAACAAAAAGGGAAAGAAAGCCAAAGGAGAGAACAAGCCCGGAATCCGCAAGAACCTTTAGCAGTGCCTTATTTTTCCTTGCGAGTTTGTCAATTGTCTTGAGCCCGCGCTGGTCCTTGATCAATATGATGCCGAGATCTCCCTCCAGGTTAAGCACTTTCTTCAGAGCAACTCCCGAAAGAACCAGAAGCGCAACTCCGAGAAAGAACTTGATTACCCCATTGATGTCCAAAAGGTTGACAATGGAGTAAAGCCCCGCAAATGTGAGCAATGCTATAAATAAAGCTAATGCAAGATTGGTGGATTTCCTTTTCATCGCCAGAATAATGCTCTAAACAATTAAAAACATATTCGGTCATTTTTAAGCCGGTAATTTTATGGCATGCGATATGTGCGGGGATGAAGAGGACGGATACATAGTTCTCATCGAGGGCGCGAGGATGAATGTTTGCGCGGAATGCGCGGAAACAGGAAAAATTCTTGAGGAGCCAAGCTACGAGCACGAGGGGGATAGGGAGCAAAAATTCGAGAGAAGAAAAAGGCAGTCGCAGTTTGATATCACTGAGGAGCTTGTCGATGATTATGCCGAAAGAATAGTCAAGGCAAGGAACAGGATGGGCCTCCAGCGAGCTGTTGTCGCGGAAATGACAAATGAAAAGGAGTCTTTTCTTGAGAGAATAGAAAAGGGGAAGGCAAGGCCGGATACAGGGCTTGCGAAAAAGCTGGAGAAGGAATTGGGAATCACGCTTCTTGAAGAGGTTTCCGCTGGAGAGGGGCACTCCGCCCCAAAAGAAAAGGGAGGGCCTGTCACTCTCGGAGACCTAATTGAAGTCGAGAAGGAGGATTGAAACATTTTAAAATCTGGGGATTGAAATCCAGCCATGGGAGTACAGCTTCATGATTTGGTTGAGATAAATGCCTCTTCTCTGGATGAGCTTAGGAGCAATATTTTTGCAGTTGATGCATACAACAATATTTACCAGTTTCTATCTTCAATAAGGCAGCCGGACGGCACCCCCCTTATGGACTTCAAGGGAAAAGTGACTTCCCACCTTACAGGCCTTTTTTACAGGAATATCAACCTGCTTAAGAAAGACATTCGGCCAATTTATGTTTTTGACGGAAAGCCGCCAGAATTGAAGAGCCAGACAGTTGCGGAAAGAAAGGAGAGGAAAGAGCATGCAACAGAGGAATGGAAAAAGGCAAGGGAGGCAGGCGATTTGGAAAAGGCGAAAAGGTATGCGCAGGCGACAAGCAAGCTTACTGGAGAGATGGTGGAGGAAAGCAAGAAATTGCTTGGGTTGATGGGCATCCCCTGCATACAGGCGCCGAGTGAGGGGGAGGCGCAGGCGGCATACATTGTCCAGCAGGGGGGTGCATATGCAGTCGCTTCCCAGGATTTTGATTCCCTTCTTTTCGGCGCGCCGATACTTTGCAGGAATTTGAATGTTAGCGGAAGGAAGAAAGTGCCGGGAAAGGACAGATATGTAAGTGTGGAGCCGGAGCTTATACATCTTGAAAAATCCCTTGAGAATCAAGGTATTTCGCGCGAGCAGCTGATTCTTATTGGAATGCTTTCGGGCACCGATTTCAACAAGGGGATAAAGGGGATTGGCCCTAAGAAAGCACTGAAAATAGTAAGTGAGCATCAGGACATCGGAAAGGTTCTTGCCTATGCTTCGGAAGAGCTTGATTACGAATTCCCGGAAGATGCGGAGGCAGTATACAATTTCTTCCTAAACCCCGAAGTAAAGAAAGATTACGAAATAGAATTCCAAATTCCGGACAGGGAAAAGATAATTGAGTTCCTTTGCGAGGAACACGACTTCTCAAAAGACAGGGTGGGAAAAAGTGCGGATACCCTTTCTGAAAAAATGGGGGAAAGGGGCCAGCAGAGCAAGCTTGGCCAATGGTTCTAGCTACTTGACAATTATCGCTTCATCCATTATGCTCGAAAGCTCAATGTCGATTTCCTTTCCGCCTGCCGTTTTTATGCATACTCCACCAAGGCCCTGAATTTCAATTGCTCCGGGGTAGTTGAAGTAGTTCGCAGTTCCAGCAAAATCATTTTCTGATGCGGAATCGCAAGAAGCAGGGGCAAACATAAGCGGCTCCCCGTTTACCTTGAACCCAAGGTATTC
>CAYTXD010000019.1:0-10325 GCA_964441305.1 Microcaldota archaeon | reverse complement strand
AAAAATTAAATAGTACTTCAGTGATCCAATGAAACTATGCAAGGATAAATTGCTGAAAAAAGGAAATACTGAGTTAGCTCTTGGGATAGCTTGGGGTTTAGGTTCATTCGCTTGCCCCTGTCCACTTTGCATACTTGGTACATCTACTCTACTCCTAAACTCGTTGAGAAAGAAATTAGGGATAGATTCATTGAAAGAATGGATATCTTCGAATATATTTTTTCATATCCGCAAATCTTGAAGAAACCTCAATAATTTTATTGCGTAAAAAAGATTTTTCATCAGACTTTCACTTAGCTATGAACTGCTTAGCCTGATCGACATACATTACTCTAGAAACTATAACTTCACTTTAGCTTCCGTCGTAAGTGTGAATTTCCTAGGGAAACCTGTTGAATCTGTGCGGAAATAGGGTCTTGTTGAAAAATGGGGCGTGATTTTGGCACGGACTGCCTCGTTGATTGACTGGTTTTTTGAGTAGGGGGGTAGTTATTTGCCTATAGAAGAAGCCGCTCAGGCTAATGATTTAAAGCAAAGCTTTACGAGCTTTTGACCATCAGGTCAAACGAATTCGCATCGCAATCTCTGATTGCGAGTTTTGAGCGGCGGGAAATCAAATCTCCAGTTTTTGAAAAGGAACTTTTCAATCCGAAGCTCAATGCATCAAGCCGTCTTTTCAAGCTTGCGAGAAAAGAATTTTTGTTATTTCAGAACAAGAGAGTCCGCTTGGGTAGAACAGCTGGGTCAGAGCGACAGGACACAGGTTTTTTCCTAGGAAAAATTATTATTTCAAGATTTTCTTTACTGCACTCAAAAGCTTCCGAGCAGTTTCTATGGCTTCTTTGCTTTCGTTGGTCCTGACTTTTATTCCTTCCAAAGAATAGAGAACGTCATGTCTTTCATGCCTGAAAGAGTCCATCATTGTAATCACTTCATTTTCAATCTTTCCGGTTTTAACATACTTTTCCTTAAGGTACTGAATGAGACAATAATGAGATTTCTCAACAATTCCGTCTCTGAAGAGCAGTGCTCTTCCCGAATGAAACATGGAAGCATAAGCAGTAACCAAGGCAACATCCTCAAATCCAGCCTTTGCTAACTCTTCTGCTTTGGAAAGCTTGCTTTCGGCAACCTCTAGTGATTTTCTCGCCTTAAGAATATCTGGCCTTATTTTGCGTAGTTTTCTTTCTTCAAAGCATCTTTCGAGGCTCAATCAATCACCGGCTTTTCTCCTTTCAAATCAATAGACTTGGATATTACATCCAAGTAGAATGCCCTGTTCTTTTTGCTTACTTTTTTCCACTCTGATATTGAATATGTCTGCAGTGCGCACTCTCTTTTAAGCTTCTCGCTTATCTCAAGTGCCTTCACGTCACATTCAGCTGCGATAATTAAGAAATCATAATCACTTTTTAAATCATCCTCGCCTTTGGCGGCACTGCCGTATAATAGAATACTGCCCAATCCTCTTGATTTTTTGCTGATGAGCTCGACCAGCCCTGCAGCCTCTATTTTCGAGATAGTATAAGCAACCTTCAAAGCTTTGAACTCGGCACTCATGGTCGCCTTGAAAAACGTAGCATTCTTTTCACTTCTCCTAGAAACCAGTCCTTCGTTTTCCAGTAATCTCATGCCCCTTAAAACAGTGGAGGGGCTCATTTTTAATCTTCTCGCAATTTCACGCAGATGAATCCAGGAGTAGGGGCTTTCGAAAAAGAATGTGAGCACTTTCATAACGTTCAATTTTTGGAACAGTTGTTTCATAAATAGAACATGTTTACCTAGTTTTATATAGTTTGCTGTTCCAAATTTGATACAATTGTTTCATAAATGAAACAAGATTCATTGCTTTCGGTTTTCCGAAATTCAGTTTGCAAATCCAAAAGTTCGTCTGCCGAGAACAGCTGGGTCAGAGCGACAGAGAACAGTTGATTTCTTAGAAAAGTCCGTAGACTGCCCAAGGATAACAAGTTATTATATCATTCTTTACGTTCAATATTTTGTCGCACCAATGAAGATGTTTTAGGATAAAAAAAGGACATATATCTAGAAACTTAAGGCAATGCAAACAAATGTTTTATAAAATAGTTATTTCAAATGTAATATAGTGATTTATAATGAAAGCCGGGCAGATTTTGGTGGCTGGTGCGGTTGTTACTGCCGTTGCCATTACTAGTAATGCAGTCCATGCAAAAAAAATAACAGAAGGATTAAATATTAAACCAAGTTTAAGGTTAACCAAAAATAGTCCTTGGTTGGATGCTAAGACAAAATTTGATTTAGTGGAGCGTGATAGTATGGGAATGGGAACTAATATTGGCGTAAGAAACAAAAAACCAACAGAAAATGAACAATTTAAAGTTGCTCAGCTACCTCCTGAAGAAACTTCTTCAACTGATAGAAACATGGAAATGGTTCCAAAAAAAGTAGAAAACAACGAAATCACATCGAGAGAAATAGATGAACTGGTTATGGATTATGTTACTGAAATTGCCACTAGTGATAGCCAAAACGATGAAAAACTTGATAAATTGAAGGAAATTGGTAAGCCAGCAATACCTGCATTGCTGGATGTTTTTTCCCCGACTGCAAAAATGCAAGAGGGAGATGAAAAAATGTGGGGAGATTATTTCCAAACAATTAGCAGGGAGAAGAGAATGAGCACATATGAAATTCTAGGAAATACGCTTAGGGAAATAATGGAAGGAATGCCAATAAAAGAAGGATCTCATTCCAAATTCGTATCAAAAAATGAACTCAGTCAACTGGTTTATGAATATGTTGAATCCACTCCTTTTCAAATTGATATGGACATGCCCAATAAACTGAAAAAGATTGGCAAACCTGCAATATTTGCATTGTTGGATGTTCTTTCTCCATCTGCTAAAATCTTCCCAGGTGAAGATAATAGAGCCGTGAGGGATGTCTACGAACGCCTTGAAATTAAAACATGGGGGGATTACCACAAGTTTTATGGACTTTCAACCACTTTTGATAGGTTTAGGCTTGTTGCAAATACACTTAGGGCAATACTGGGGATGGAGGTTCAAATTTCCAAAGAGGAAAAAGAAACCAGATTCAAGGTTCTTGATTGCATTACTGGTGATTCTGGCTATGAAGATGTCGATGAAATAAAGAAACTCGGCAAGCCTGCGGTACCTGTGTTGATGGATGTTTTTTCTCCATCTGCGGTAACGTTTGACAATCCATCTAAAATGTTTGGTAATTTGAATGATTCTGGGCGAAGAATTCAACAGTACCAGGCAGCATTTGCTCTGAAGGCAATGGGCCCAGTTGCAGAAAAAGCAACCATGACGCTGGTGGACAATATTGATGCCAGAAGCATTATGTTAACAGAAGAGCCTCCTCAAAACAGTTATACAAAGGCCGAGGCAGTCCAGATATATATAAGAAGGGCACTAGGGGAAATCGGCAGACCTGCAGCATTAAGGTTGATAAATGCAATTCGAAATGAGTATGAGGATAATTCGGAACCTATAGTTTCTACTACTTATGATGCGGGGGTGGACATTCCACGCAATCGAATCGAATACAGTTATGGGGTTGACTCTTTGGAAGAAGTATCCAGTAGATATAAAAATAACTGGGAGAACAAAATTATAGCCGGAATCGGATCAACAGCCGTAAACGGAGAGGCGAGTTCTGAGTTACTAAAAGTATTGAAAGATCCGAATGAAAACCCGAACGTTCGCATACTCATAGCCCTGGGTTTGGGGAATCCATGGAATATGTCCGCAACCGATGACCATTATTCTAATGGTGACCTGCAGAGTATAATTGATAACGAGCCATCCCTGCCTAAGGAATTGTCTGAAGCATTAACTAACGCAATTGATAGGATGGATAGTATCTGGAGTAATTTTAGGAGTAATCGCGGTTATTATTAAATATACCTGAGCGTCTGACGCTTAAAAGTTTGGAAAACCAATTTTCCAAATTCTGAAAAGATGGATGTTTCAGAAGTTTTGCAGCGAACTGCAAAACATTTCCAAAGGAAAACACAGGTTTGATCCTTGGGATAGCCAGGAGTCTGAGTATGTTTGCCTGTCAGTGCCTTTTATGTATACCTGCCCTTAAACTCATCGAGGAAAAATTGGGAATAGATTCATTGAAGAAGTGGATGTCCTCGAAAATATCTCCCCATATGAGAAAATCCAGATGAAATTGCAAACAATATTCCCAGTAGAAGTACAATGGAAGCCCCGGTTGGCAAATTAACATAATATGACAACCAAAACCCGCCCAAACCAGCCAAAATACAGATTATTGCAGATATTATCATAAGCTTGTGAAGATTATTTGAATACTGCTTGGCTATGGAAGCAGGCATTGTGAGGAATGCTATAACCAATATCACGCCAATAATTTTGATGAGCATTATAACGCTGAGAGAAATCAGGACCAAAAGCAGGAGATAGAAGAAATTCGTTTTGACTCCCCTCACCTGTGCAAACGTCTCATCAAATGAAACTGCCTTGAAATGTTCAAAAAACATTAGCGTAACAATCAAAACAATCACATCGAGGATAAAGAGTATCACTAATTCTGATGGCGGAACTGCAAGTATGTTTCCGAAAAGATAGCTAAAAAGGTCAGGAGCATAGCCCGGAGTCAGAAATATCAAAACTATTCCGAGCGCCATTCCCAGAGACCAGAATATGCCGATTGCAATATCCTCTCCTATTTTTGTCATTTTATTTATAACTCCAATTATGATGGCACATATAACAGTAAACGGCATTGCTGAAATAATGGGGTCAATTCCAAGAAAATAGCCCAACCCTATGCCCCCAAAAGATATATGGGCTATCCCTCCAGCAATATATGAAATTCTTTTGACAACAATAAATGTTCCAATAACTGCGCAAACTGCGCTTATCAAAAATAGGGAAACCATGGCGTTCTGCACAAATTGATATTGAAGAAGTTCTAGCATATTTTCTTACCTCGTTTTTCATGAGGGCGATGATGGGTGACAAGCCTTATTGGGCAACCATAAGTTTTCTCCAGGCTCTTGAGGCCATGTTCAACATCTCCATGGTGGTGGAGTTTTCTGTTTAAGCATGCAATTTCATCGACATGAAGGGAAACCGCGCCTACTTCATGCGTTACTAAAACAATTGACATCTCTTTTTTCAGCTGGTCCATGAGTTCGTAGAAAAAGCTCTGCATATCCGGATCAATGCTTGATGTGGGTTCATCCAGGACCAACAGTTTAGGCGATACTGTGAGGGCTCTTGCAACGAGAACTCTTTGAAGTTCCCCTCCTGAAAGTTGGCTTATCTGCCTGTCCTTAAACTTTTCCATTTTTACAAGTTTGAGGGCATCAAGTGCGGCTTTTTTATCCTCATCACTGTATTTGAAAAAAAGCCTGTTACCATTAAGTCTTCCCATAAGGGTTACGTCAAATACGCTTATTGGGAATTCCCTGTCAAATGACTGGCCTTGAGGAACATAGCCGATTTTATTGCTTGCTTCTGTTGGACTTTTTCCAAAAACAGTTACCTTGCCCTTCCTTGGTTTCAGCAGCCCGAGAAGCACCTTGAGAAGAGTGGTCTTTCCACCCCCATTGGGCCCTATTATTCCAAGAAATGTATTATCCTTTAACTTAAAGCTGATATTTTCCAGTATATCAATTCCGTCATATCCTGCACTCACATTTTCGAATCTGACTATCTCCTTTTTCATTGACTATCAATTCCACATCTAGATTTATATTTATTCTTGGAATGATTTTTTGAAAGCATCAGACACCTTTTCTAAATTTTCAAGAATATCCTCTTCCAATGGATTTATCAAAACGACTGAACCTCCTATTTCAGATGCCAGTGTTTCAGCGCTTTCTGTTGAAAACTGGGGAGATGCAAAAATAACCTTGATATTCTCCTCTTCTGCCTCTTCAATCAAGTAGGCAATGTTTTGTGCGGTTGGCTCCTTTCCTGCTTCTTCTATTGCTATCTGCTCCAATCCATAATCCTGCGCAAAATATCCCCAAGCAGGATGAAAAACAATGAATTTTTTGTTATCTGCTCCAGACAAGGTCTGCCTTATTTCAGAGTCAAGAGAATCAAGCTCGGCAAAATAAGCTTCCTTGTTTTGAGCATGGTATTCCTCATTTTCCGGGTCTAGTTCAACAAGTTTCAAATAAAAATTTTCAGTCATAATTTTGACATTTGAGATTGATGTCCAGACGTGCGGGTCTTTTCCAGCAATGTTGTGCTCATGTTCATTATGCTCCTCCGTACTTTCTTCGTGTTCTTGCTCCTCGTGAGGTGCTTCATCATCATGTTCGTGTCCTTCTTCATCATGTTCGTGATGTTCGTGGGCTTCCATTTCCAAAAGCGATATGCCATTCGAACCGTCAACAACTTTTAAATCCGGATTGCTTTCAAGTATCTTGTTCATCCAAGTCAACTCAAACTCAACTCCTGAACCCACTTTGAAATATACTTCTGCATCCGCAACTTCCGCCATCTGCTGCATCGTGGGTTCATATGTGTGAGGGCTTGCTCCAGGGGGCACCATTACAATAACATCAACTTTATCCCCACCTATTTTTTCAACCATCTGCTTTTGAGGAAGTATTGATACCACCACGCCTATTTTTTCCCCGTCATTCTTTTCGGAAGGACATCCCGAAACGAATATCAAAAAAACAGAAATAGAGAGCAACATAATTATTGACAATTTTTTGCGTGAAAAATTCACAAGACCACCGATAATTAATACATTCGAAAAGTTAATAAATTAATTTACAATAGTTATTAACAAATTGCAGTTATATCTGTAAAAGTTATTAACAAAGGTGAAAAAAATGGAAATAGTGAGTGTTTCTTTGGATTCTGAAAATGTGACCAAAATAAGCGAGATAATGAAAACTCTCGGGATTAAGAGCAGATCAAGATTGATGCGTGCATCCCTCGATTCTCTCATAAAAGAATACGAAGTTCTTTCGGAACTTCAGGGAATGCAGACAGTAGTTTTCATGATATCCCAAAAAAAGAAGTCAGATATATCTGAATTGATGCACAAGTTTCAAAACCTCATAAAAACGAACATACATCACCATTCCCATAGGGGTTGCCTGGACATATTAATTACTGAGGGGGATGCGGCAAGCATCAGAAAGCTGTATTTAACAATAAAGAACTCCAGGAATATCAGTTCTGTCTCGGTTTCGGTAGTGTGATTCCAAATGAGTTTGAGCGGCGGGAAATCAACTCTCCAGTTTTTGAAAAGGAACTTTCCAATCCGAAGCTCAATGCATCAGACCGTCTGGCAGGGGAGAATTGCTCTGCCTGAGCAACATGAAAAAGGAAGAGACACGTCATTTCCTAAGGAAACGAGGTGTTCAGTTTTTCATTTCCTTAACTTTTTCTGATCCAAACACTTAGGTATTTTTCTCCACCATTATTGATCATTGCTGCTTCTTGCACTGGGTCGTATTCTCTTAATTCCATACTTTCAATTGAAAATCCATGTTTCTTAAAAAAATCTCGATATTCTGCTTCTGTTTCAAAATGCCTTTTTTCATCTTTTGCAAAATCAGAATTAATATATATTAAACCGCCTTTTTTAGTTACTCTCTGAACTTCCTGCAATATCTCTCCAGGGTTTGCATATTCCATAATTCTAACTAAAATTACGAGGTCATAACAATTATTTTTAATTGGGAGTGAATGTGCATCACCTTGTAAAAACTTAGATTTGAACAAAGCTTCTTTTGCTTGTTCAGAATTGAGTATCTGCCTTTCAAATTCACCATGATCTGCAGGATCCATACTATTGATTGCTTCCAAAAGGCCAACAAAGCCTGGTTTTACTGGTATCAAATCTATTGTGTGAAATTCAGAGATATGATCAAAAGTTCCATCAAATAAAAGATCAAAATGTTGCATGGAACCAGCGCCACCTATATCTGCTACTTTAACATTTTCATCCTTTTCAACACTTCTCTTCTTTATTATATCTGAGATATTTTGTTTAATTCTAAGAAAGTTAAGACCAGAATTAGGTTTAACCCCTTTAGTAACTCTGTTTGCCATAGAGACATAAAAATTTTCTCGATAGCGTTTTTCAAGATATTTATGCCATTGGCTCCAATCTTTTATTTCTTTTCTTTGTCTTTCAATTCTAACTAGAGAAGCCTGTTCAAGTTTATCATTGTTTATTGGTGAATCTCCGCCCTGCGATTTATTTCGATTAAACATCTTCCAGTTTCTAGCGAATTGAAAATTTATCTTAAGCATATGTTATTATGGAGAGAAGTGGTTTATAATGATTATTGTTGATCTTACTTTTGCTCAGGCTAATGATCTAAAGCGAAGCTTTACGAGCTTTTGACCATCAGGTCAAACGAATTCGCATCGCAATCTCTGATTGCGAGTTTTGAGCGGCGGGAAATCAAATCTCCAGTTTTTGAAAAGGAACTTTTCAATCCGAAGCTCAATGCATCAAGCCGTCTTTTCAAGCTTGCGAGAAAAGAATTTTTGTTATTTCAAAACAAGAAAGCCCGGCAGGGGAGAATTGCTCTGCCTGAGCAACATGGTTTCAAGAGGACACACCATATTTCCGCGTCTTTTCGAGCTGCGTGGAGGGGATTCCTCAGTACCGAATAATTATTTCTTCAATTCTCTTGCAATCTCAGCAAGCTCTAGCGATGCTCTTTCATAGAATTTTCTGAAATCTTCACCCAACTCCGACAGGAGCAGATATCGCTCCCGCCCGATATCGAAATTGCCGAAAAACTCCTCCCTAGCTGCCATGTTTTTTGTGTACTTAACAAACTTGAGCATTGCGTTTGTCTTTTCGATGGCTTCGTTCCTGACCGAGCCTATGGTTACGCCGTGCTTTGAAAGGACGTATAAATCTATAAAGTCTCTCGCCTTCACACCCCTCCGCGTAAGGAGTGCCCTGACCTTTTCTGCAGCTATCTCTTTCAAGTCGTAAACTCTCATTTTCGGCTTTTTCAGAAGAATCTCAGCTTCATCGGGAAACAGAACTTCCAATTCTTTCTTGTCCCTTACTTCAAATTCAATTGCCAGTTCTTTTTCCTTGAACTCGTGAAAAAACTTCTCCTCGAAATTTATCTGGATTTTGATGAAGCTTTCGGGCTTTCCTTCTGGCCTGTACCAGAGCTTGGCAGTCAGAAACCTGTTACTTCCACCGAGCTCCACGTATTTTCGGTTTTGCTTCTGCGGCTTGAAATCGAGTCCGAGCTTCCTGCTTGCAAGAGAAATAATTTCAAGCGTCTTAGCTATTTCATTCGAAAGCAGCCTCCGAACCTGCTTTCCTGTTTTTCCCTCGAAATGTTTCTGATCAATCCAGGAAAAGTCCAAATCCTCCGAAAATCGATAATACCCAAAATATGCTTTGATGAGGCAGGTACCTCCTTTGAAGGCAAAATTTTCCTTGTAATATCCGTTGTTTGCGAGCTCTATGAGCAACCCCTGAAGGAACAGGTCCTTTGTCAGGAGGTCTGCGTTCAGCTTTCCTGCCTTACCACTTAAGTAACCTGCAAGCTTTTCGATATTCATAAAATCTTCCTCACTGAAATGGGATAGCGCTCCGCATATCTCTTGAGTTTTTTCTTGCTTGCGCGCCCAATGAATTCAGCTATTTCGTTCCTTATCACAGCGTCCGTCGCTCCGTTGTGTTTTCGGATATATATGATATCCAGAATAGTTTTCTCCAAATCTGAATACCTGATACTTCCTTCGCTTTTGATGCCGAAACCAAAAAGACTTTTTTTAAGCTTGATGAATTTCACCTCATGCCCCAGCACATTCACCGGCTTAGGCCTGAACAGCTTATCTGAAACAACATAGTCCACAGGAAAATACTCGTGGGTCAGGTTGTTGAGCTTCAGGGCGGTGTCAAATCCAAAATACCAGTCAACCTTTTTGCGTGCCAGCGCTTTTGAAAGAGCCTCGAAAAAATTCGCGTTTGTTGCGCCAGCCTTTCTCTCCTCAAGGCTTCGCATATAAAAGAAGCCTTTCAGTATCCTGACGAGATGCCCCGTGCGGATTAGGTAATTGATTCCGTCTCTATATGTCACGCCAACCTTTGCGCATGCTTCGTGTACTTCTTCTGAAGTTAAATATCTCCTTCCATCTAGGTGAACTTTCTTGACGAGCAACCCATATTTCATATATATCACAAGATTACAATTGTTGTAATATTAGTATACAAATATAAATAAAAGCCTTGCGGCTAGCGAGGTTGCTTAGTCTGGTGCTCAAGACACAAGTCATTTGAGCGTCGCACGCTCAAAAGTTTGGAAAATAAATTTTCCAAATTCTGCA
>CAYTXD010000018.1:0-10424 GCA_964441305.1 Microcaldota archaeon | reverse complement strand
GAACGCTTAGACATTACATGACCTCCCGTAAACTACTACTTTTCTTTGCTTTATGCGCTTGTATTAATGAATACTTAGTTTTAAAAACTATGCTTTTTAAAGAAAATCAATAACATTTAAAAAGAGGGGTTCCCATGGCAAAGGCAGAAGCAAAGAAAAAGACAAAGTCTAAGGGAGAAACGTCTCCTCGAATTCCGTTCAAGATACAGAATATTGTTGCAAGCGCGGATTTGGGGCTGGAGCTGGATTTGTTTACAATTGCGGCAAAAATACCTGGAATAGAGTATGAGCCTGAGCAGTTTCCGGGGGCTATTTTGAAATTAAAGGACCCGAAGGCGTCGCTTCTGCTTTTCAAGAACGGGAAGATAATTTGCACAGGCGGAAGGAGCGAGGCTGAAGTGCAGCATGCAATTGACAGGACGCTTAAGCTTTTGAAGGGATATGGAAAGCCGACTGGCAAGAGGAAGAAGGTTACTTTCAAGATACAGAATATTGTTGCAAGCGCCTCCCTTGGGCTGGAGCTTGACTTGTACACTATTGCATACAAAGTTCCTGATGTTGAGTATGAGCCAGAGCAGTTTCCGGGCGCGATATTAAAGCTAAAAGAGCCAAAGGCGTCGCTTTTGCTTTTCAAGAACGGGAAGATAATCTGCGCGGGAAGCAGGAGCAAGTCGGAAGTCAGGAAGGCGATAAACATCACGATGAAAATGCTCAAGGAATTTTCCAGCAAGAAAAAGAAATAAGTTTATATACGCTGGGAGAATCATATTAGCATGCATCTTAAGCCCGCATTAGCGCTTTTTTGCCTATTTACTTTCCTTTTAGCGGGAGCTGTTTTTGCAGCATGCAGCAGTGAAAATTGCGGAGAATGTGGAGATGCGGGGTCATGCAATGATGCTAATTGTGTTTATAATTTCGATGAGGGAGAGTGCATGAGCTGCCAAGAGATTGATGCAAGCGAATGTAAAGAATATGATAACTGCATGCTTCACCCTGTTTCAGAGGTTTGCCTTCCATTTGATGAGGATGTTGAGTTTGAAGTGTATAAGTCAGTAATAAATGTGGAAACGCAGCTGGAGGGGGAAAGCATAGCTCTGTTGGTAACCCTTAACAAAAAAGGCACAGGCATAGGAGATGTTGGGGAAGAACCAATAAGCAACGCGGTAGTTCAATTTGAAACCAGCAACTCTGAGCATTCACAATGGAAACACACCAAGACAACTAATTCTGAAGGGAACGTAAAATCAGACAAGCTATATGTACTGGATGAGGGGGAGGGATGTGACAATATTACCATATCTTATGCAGGGGATGGGCAAATTATAAGGGGAGTAGATGAAACTTATGAGTACTGCCCAATCCAGACAAATTTTGTTTACAGCATGGCGAATCAAGGATGCCTTCCAATGATTGTCATACTTGGCTTTCTTCTTGGGGGCATGCTGGTTACGGGGAGGAATCCGCTTTCCGCATTTGATTTCACAACTCCGAGATTTAACAGGGGAAGCCAAAGGATTTTCGGCCAGTCCTCCTCCAGAAAGAGCGGCGGGTTGCAGAAAATCATGAGCGTGGTGGGGGCTGTCCAGAACGTGGCAGGCAAGATTCAGGAGGTCAAGGGGGAAGGGTTGAGTGCCGCAAAAGAAAAGATGGCGGAAAAGAGCGGGAATAAACTTCAGCAGGAGGAGATGGATGCAAGAGATGAACTAGATGCTGAAGGGAAGGAAATAGATCAGGAGTTAGAGGAAAATCAAGGGAAGATAAATCAGATCCATATGTCTGCAGGAGACGGGAAGCTTTCGCCTGAGAAGCAGGAGGAGTTGAAGGGGCTTGAGGAGGAACGGGGAGAAATTATGGATAGAAAGGGGATGGCAAGCAGAAAAGTAGAAATAATGAATAAAGGATCCGCGGAAAGGGCTGATGAGATGGTAAAGGCGGATGCCAATAAGATGAGAATGGCACTGGGAAGGGAAGGAATTGATACTGAGGGGATGAGTGATGCAGAAGTATTCGGAGCTCTTGATAAAGTTGATAGGTCTCCGGCCGGGAGTGTTATAGGAAACCCGTTGAAAGGGCTGGGCACGGAAGGAGGTATAAGGGATTTCCTCAAAGGGCAGTTCGCGCAAATTTGTCCAATTTTTGGACTATACCGGCAGTACAAGAACACTTCCGCCATAATAAAAAGCATAAGAGAAATAAGAGAGGCCAAGAGCGGGCTTAGGGATGCAGGGGAGAGAGCAGAAGCAGGAAATAAATCTGGAGTGGTAAAGCCGATCAGAACGAGCGGTGAAAGCGCGGTGGACTACAACTCACTTTTGGAGCAGAGCAATGACGGATTATCAAATGTTGACAATAATAAAAAAGAGGGGGTATACCAGAATATTGAGGGAGAGGAGAACAAGGAGAAGTTCAGGTCTGATTTGGAAGTGGAATTGAATGTGGCTCTTGCCCAATCACTCGGAGGGGCAGGGATAACTACCCCTGACCTTGAGAAATTGGAAGAGCAGAGGGAAAATTTGGAAAAGATAATTAGTGAAACCCCATCTGAGGATACAGAGGCACTGAATGAGCAGTTGGAGGAGACAAATAGGCAGATTGCCGCCCTGGAGAGAGGGCTGCCGGTTGAAGTTAGGACTTCTGAAAAGGATGGGAATTTGCAGGTTGAGTATTACGACGCGAATGGGAAGAAGACAAATATGGACCATACGGATGTTGTGAAATACGGGTATGAAAACAATATGGAAAATGTTGGCGAGATAAGCAAAGCTGCAGAGGAAAATATCAATGCAGAAATAGAAAAATACGAAGCAGATGTAACAACATATGAGAATAAAGTTGAAGAGATAGGGAGCCAGAAAATTGAAAATGATTATGATAAATATATAGAAAATAGCCAGGAGATAAACCAAAGTGCAAACGAGCTGGTAACTTATGGATTAAATAAAGTAGAAGACAATGTTGGAGAGAACACTGAGGATTACATAAAGGCAGAGAATATTGTCCTGAATATTGCAAGAGACCCTACCTCTGTGCCTGAGGGGGATACGAAGTATTTGGAGAACGTAATAGGAACTCCTGCGATGGATAAATTGGAGGATATGTCGAGCAACTTGGGGAGTGCAATGGGGGAAAATGAACAGTTAAAAAGCGATATTGACCAGAAAGCCCCTGATTATTTTGATACGAGAATATCTCTTGAGCAGGCGAGGAATAACCTGGATATTGCAAAAACAGATAAACAAATCATAACTGAAACGCTGGAAAAATATGAAGGTATAAAAGAGGAATATGGCTCAGAGAAACTCAATGATGGGGCGAACTATGAGGTTGCAATGGAGAAGGTAAACGCGCTGGGGGCGATGGCAAAGAGTGCAGACCGCATTGCACATAACAGAGAGATGATAGGAACTGATGACAGCACATTGGCAAAGAAATTGGCGGAGGAGAATCCAGAAAGAAAGATAGGGCCAGGGGATATAGAAAGATACAAGCAGGAATTGAGATCTGAGAGTTACCTAACTCGAATGCAGCATAAAACAAATATGGGATATATGGATAACATTGAAAAAAGCAAGATTGACGAGGAACCGCTTTCAGTGGAAAGGGCAAGGCAGGAATATATGAACAAACTAAATAATTTGGTGATAAATCTTAGTTCGGTTGCCCCAACCAGCAACCCGCTTGCAAAGAATGGGTTCGGCATGGGCTCGCATGGTGGGCAGCCGATGAACAGGCCTGAAGCAAATATGGGGCAGTATTTTGCAGTACAAGGGGGAGGAGGACAAGGTACGCCAAAACAGCAGTGATAGGTTTGATATTGAATAAATTTACCCTGATTTTGTAAAGAAGAAAAGAAATCAGCCGACATACCTTGAGCTTGAGCTGATGCATACAGGGTGGCTTTCAGCATCTCCTTCCGGGGGGTAAAGTACGCGTATCGGCCCTCCGCCGGAGTATTCTTCAGAAGAAACATATGTATAATTAAAGCCTATTTGCGTATCAGAAAGCCAACAGTTTTCCGGCTTGTCGGAATCTTCAAGCTCGTAATCGGAGCAGCTTTCAAAATTGTGGATATCCCCTGTTTCGTCTTCATAAGTCATCGGGAAGCAGTAAATAGGAGCTTCCCAAATCAATGCTGAGGAGGGGTCCTGCTGTGTATAATCCGGGTCTGGTATACAGTGGACTTCTGTAATTCCTTCTCCCGGAGTATCTATTTCGGAAACCAGTGTATCAGAGTCCGCCTCAATAAACTCAGCCTCTTCTTGAGAAAGTTCAGTCGCATCACAGTAACAGTCATTTACTTCCAACTTCCTTGTTACTGTTGATTTAACCCCTGCATAATAGTCATTTAGCCCTGAAAGGAAGGCCCTTTGGGGCTTGTACATATCAACAGATGAGCCCCACCATTCTTTCGGAGAGCCGGAAGGACCTGAATAGCCGTATGGGCCGGTTCTTTCAAGCCATATAAGGCCTATGAAACCCCTCTGGGCGAATTCCTGTATGTTTTCGTATGTGAATATTATCATGTCTGTCATCTTTTCCTCGCTCCAGCAGGGGTCGGTTTTCCCACCGTAATCGATTATTATAGATGGAAGCCCGGTGATTTCAAGCAGAAGGTCTGCCTGGTTGAGCTTTCCGTCCAAAACTTCTACCACATTGCACCCGTAAATGTCCGACTCCCTGTTGAAAACCATCCTTTGGCCTATCATGTCTATGTGTTGCCCGTTGGGGGAATTAACCTGGTTGGAAACGAACTGAACAACATTGTTGTCCCATTGCGAGCCGGTCATTGAGTTGTAATCAGGTATCATAAGTGCGGTTAGGCAATTTGCATCATCTGGATTATCGGAGGGATTGCAATATTCCTTTACCCAGTATGCCTGCTGTGCGTTTTCCACGGTTATGACAACTGCTCCCTGGTTGCCGCCCTTTTGAAGGTTTGCCACTGTGGCATAGTCGGCAACATCAGGCTCAAGGGTAAACGGAGAGGAGGTGTAGCTTGTTCCTGTGCTGGAAATAACGGCATCATCCTGGACATCATCCCTGGCAGGTATGTTTCCCATATCCTGTACAAGGGCCCTGTAATTTCCCTCTCCCCAGTTCCCTTCTGTTACAAAAACAGGGAGAATTTTTCTTGCAAGAAGTGCCTGTGCTTGCTGGGTGAAGTAAAAGTAGTCCCTGTTTTCCCATCTTGAAAACTTGTAGATTGGGTCATCACCGCAGTTGCAGGGAGGGGATTTGCAAATGTTTTCACAATCTGCAGTAGGCTGCGAATCAGTTCCCCAGTTGTCAAATTTGTTGTCTCCCATTCTTGAGGGTTGCCCATATATACCTTCGTAATCGCCCGAGCCGCTGGGCTTGACTTTCTGAGCCGCAATGCCGAAGTAAGTTATCGGCTCGCAGTAGCCGTATTTGTTAAATTTAACATCTGGGGAGGGTACGGGATAGTACTCAACAGCAACCACCGAACCGGGCATGTCATTTGTATCATAGAGGGGGTAATTTTGGGATTGTTGTTGGTACTGGTTAATTTCGCAGTCGCCAGCATCAGTTATAACCCACAGGTTATCGATTTTGAAGTAATTCTGGGTGGGGTCTTCGGAACAGTCCTCTCTGAAAGAGTTATAAGGTAAGTATATGGGTGGATTTTCTAAACCCCAGCATTTACCGTTTCCTTTTGAACAGTAATGCTCAACAGGGTAATAGCCGTCGCAGAACATCTTCTGTGTGCAGTGCCATTCCCATTGGATATCTCTGCACCAACGGGTTGTTTCTCCGTAAAGATAGCTGTTGCGGTGGTAAAGTGTTCCGAGCACATATGCCATATGGTCATAAGAGCCCCCGCATTTGCTTGTGAATGTCTGGGCAGCGCTTTCGCTTGTGCATATAGTCCCGGTCATTAGAGGGTTAAGTTCCTCAGCAGGGTAGCAGTAATCGTCGCTGAGCCCTGCAGTTCCGCTGTCGCACTCAAACTCCTCCCCGTTCTTGAAGCAGAGGTATTTTTGCGGGTCGTCTTCAACACTGCAGTGGCCCCTCATGCCTGGAACCGCTTCCTTGCAGCATTCCATATCAGAAGTGCAGAGAACATCCTGGTAGGATGCGTCTTGGATTTGCGGCCTTCCAACTGCAGGAGTGCATTCGGAGCCGGCAATCTCGAATTCGTCTGGAGGGGGGACCTGCATTGAAATGGAATCTTCATCTGGTATTGCGGAAGTTGCATCCCCCTGCGCCCATTCTCCAAACTCCTTGAAAGTTGGGCCCGCACCTATGCTGAAAGTGAAAATTTCCCAGAGACCTGAAACATCAGAGTATGGCATTACCTTGCATTCGGAATATCCGCCCTGGTAAAAGTGGGATGGCTCTGATTTGCAGGCAAATGCCATGCATTCTCCTGGGTCGCAGTAGGAGGGGTCTGGGTAATCTCCGCCCAGAGGGGGAGTATATGTGTCCGAGCCGGAATATTCGCCTTCATCCAAAGTGCATCCAAAAAGCGTAAGCAAAGCTAAAACAACAAGCGCGCCTGCAATTGATTTGCTATTCATAACATGCACCTATACCATTTTTGACACTCCCCTTAAAATAAGGGCGCTGTCCCCTCCGAAAATTGAGGCAAGGAACCTTACAAAAAACAGGGTTACCGCCAGAGCCACAAAAGGGGTGAACATAAGATCTATTGAAAGGGCTGCATATGTCTGTTCTACCTGAGTATCCATCTCCTGGAATTGAAGCTGGTAGGCCTGGGTTACCGCGGTGGTCTGTGATATCGTGTCGGAAGAGCATTGCTGGATTTCAACTGCAGGAGGATAGTCAATACTTGTTGTTGAAACCGAAAGTGCCAAGCTGCTGGCAAAAAAGAATATTGGGAATATTATGTAAAATCCGATTGCAAGTGCCATAAGCAGCCCGCCGAGCCCGCGGGTAAGGGGGATTATGCGGAGAATGATTCCAAGAGGGAGGAAAACTGCGAGTGCGCTCCTGTGTATGTATTCAACCAGGACCTTTTCGGAATGGTAGGCAACCTGCAGCTGCAATGCCTTGTAGCCCATTGTCCTGTAGCTTTCAACGTATGGGTGAGTCACTAGGCCGTCCTTGCAATCGGTTATTCCAAAACGGGTTGTGCACTCGTATTCCTGTGGGGCGATTGCGAGGTTTCGGCTGTAGTAGGAATTATAAATTCCTTCCAAGGTGTCTATTCTTGACTGGAAATGGTCCTTAAGCTTTTGGAACTGGGTATCAATTGAAACTCCGGTAACTCCATCCACTTCAGTGAAAGTGGCAACCATTATCCCCATGAAAGCGACAATAAGAATTGAGGCCATCGCCTGCAGGAATTCCGACTTTGCAATGCTTATTATCCTGCGGTTTGATATTGCCATGCCAACCATATAGAGAAGCGCCACTACTGAAATTGATATCATAATCGCGATGACGGAAACTTCCAGCCAGAAATTGCTTAGTTCAAAAGTCATAATTACACCTATATCATGCTCCCCAGCCTGCTTATGTCAACCTCTTCCCCAAGAATCATTGAAAGCTGCCTTACAAGAGCCACAAGGAAGACAAAGTTGAGGGCAGGCAGGAATGTTGTTGCAACAAACATGTAAGCTGCTGACTGAAGCTCTCCTTCAGAGCCAAATGTGCCAAGTTCTGGGAGAATGGCATCATTAAGAACCAGCATGAACGGAAAGAACAAAAACAGGCCGAGCGATATTGCCATTAATGCCCCGCCGAAACTCCTCAAAGTGGGTATGCACCTGAAAACTACCCCCATTGGAAACAGAACCTCAAACAGCCCGTTCTGTATGAAGGAAAGCAAAAATGAAAGGAACAGGGAGGAGAGGGTGGAAATCAAAAGGACATTCATCGCATAGTTGACTGGGGCCATTACAGAATAATTTCCAGTGCCGGGGGAATGACTGGTGGCCTTGGAAAGACCGAAAAACCCCGAACCGCTTGATATGCTGACTGTTGCCCCTTGGTAAAGGTTCGCGAGCTTTTCCCTTGCAGAGTAAAATTCACTATAAGAAGTGTGTGCAAGGCGTTCGGTGTATAATTTGGCAACAGAGAAGAAATCCCCGCTCTCAACACCGAATTCGGTGCCCGAATCAGTTGAAAAGAATCCCTGAACGTCAATGGCGCAGAAAAGGTTAAGTGTTGAAGTTATAACAACAAAAAGAACTATTGCAAGGATGACCTGCCAGAATTCGTTTTTGGCCCAGGCAACCATCTGGGGATTGCTCAATGCGCTTCCGAGCATGTAGACAAGCGCCACCAGCACGGCCGAAAGTATGGCCGCTATCCCGACAACCAAAGACCAGTCGGTAACAAGGTTCTGGGCTATTTCCGAGCAGTCCGCTGCAAATGTGGAGGACATGAATGCAACTAGGAGAAAGAGGAAAGGAACGAGTTTTTTTTCTTTAAGCCATTTCATTGAATCATCTAAGAAACTCTTGCGATACCCCCCAGATATATGTCCGAGCCAAGGAATTTGGCAAGCTCGGTTATGAATGTAAGGGTGGCCATTATGTTAAGCACGGGCATGACCAGCCCTACTATTGTTATCTGTCGGATGAGCTCATCCCAAGTGCCGCCACCTATACCAAACTGGCAGCCGATGGTGTGGGGATCTCCTGCTGGAGCTATCTGCCCCGCAAGTGCTATCATTATCGGGTAGAACAGGTAGAAGCCAACACCTATCGCAATCATCGCGCCCCCCATTTTCCTGCTCGGGTGGAAGCACCTGAAAAATACCCCCAGAGTTACAAAGAGGGCGAATGCCTTCCCGCTTCCAAGTACGGAGAGGATTATCTTTTGTGCTGTTAGGGTTACGTATGAGACTGAAACAGCGCTGAGAACTGTTCCTGCAGGCAGCCTGACAAATCCCTGATGAGTATTGGGTGAATAACTGTATGAGCCAAGCGCTCCAGCGAGAAGGGAGCACTGCTCGCTTACTGATGCATCAGAGGCGCAACTAACTGTGGCATTTTCGAAACTTGTCCTGGTTTTGGCAAATGTACTAAGCTGTTCATCAAGATGGGCTTTTGCCGCATCATTGACGTGTTCATGGCCTTCGGGAAGACCGAAAAGGCCTGCCAAAAGGGGATATGCGGTGTTGTCAACAACAGTAAACAAAGAGGACATGAGCAGGATTATGAGTGCGGTTACGATAAGGCTGTAGGATTCCTGCTTTGTCCATACTTGGGCCTGCATCAGCTGGAAGCCGACATACCTCTGCCCGCTGCTTAAGCTAAATCCTATTGTGAACATGTACACGAGCGCCAAAAGAGAGGCGGAAAGGAGAACGGCAATTAGTGAGAGGAAAAACCAGTTGTCCTCCCAAATATCAGGCACGTCAACTGCAAAAGAAATGTTTGCTGCTAGGAGAAGGAAAAGGAAAATGGTTGCAATTGTTTTTGTTTTATCCATTTGGTTCACCAATCATATAATCTTTGAAAGTCCTGTAATCTCAACATCCCCCCCGAGCAGTGGGGAGAATATCCTTACAAATGAAAGAGTAAGTATTATTCCCAAAAGGGGAAGAACGGATGCAACCGCATTGAGCTCGCCTATTGCCTGGGCGTCGTTTTTTCTTCCTACTAATGGAATTGATGGGTCAGGAGAAGTTGTTTCAGGGGTGTAAGGCCTGCAGTTGTCGCAGGAGCCCTCAACATCATCAGGTAGTTGCTTGCCGTAATCAATTTTGCATATGTCAGGGCAGTCATTTTCGCACTTTTCCTTTATGCTGAATGTGACAGGCTCACCATCTTGTTCATATTCAATTTCAGTATCGCAGGATTCAGGGGCTTCTGAATCAGGGAGCACCCTACATGCTATTGGGCATACTGCGGAATCGTTCTTTGTTTCATTTCTTCCCAAATCAACATAATTCCCGCAGTTTTCTGCAAGGTTGCACTTATTGCTGTAATTTGTCATGTCATTTGTGTAGGAGCTTCCCTTGCATTCATCAGGGCATACGAAATCAGTCATATTTGTTTCACTCTGGAAGTCAATCGTCCATGTTGCGTAGAAAACAACGTAAATCAGGGGGAATGCATAGAAAATGCCGAGTGCAAGGGCTATCAGGAGACCGCCAAGCTTGCGGGTAAAGGGCAATGACCTGAAGAAAAGCCCGAAAAGGAGAAGGGTTGGCAGGAAGGAGCCCTCAATGGCTCCAAGGAACGCGAGCTGTGCTTCGGCAAAACCAATTACCCCTGTTGCACCCTCAAGGAGAAGCCGGCTCCGCTCAACCAGCATGTACCTCCCTGCCTCAGGCCTTCCATTTTCGCCAAACCAGGGGATGTCGTTTTGCTGTGTTCCCTCACCTCTTGCCGCCGCTTCGCCGTTTGCAACAGCGGAATAAACAAGCCCGTATGCTACCTGGTATGCGGACTCGCTCAATTGGCTGACATACTGCTTGGCGACGCCTA
>CAYTXD010000017.1:0-10656 GCA_964441305.1 Microcaldota archaeon | reverse complement strand
CGTTGCCACTCCTTTGAGCATCTCCACAAAGCCGGTTCCTCTTTTTAGCGGGGTGAAGTTCACCCTCAAAGGAGATTACCAGGTTATCCCGAACCTTAAGCAGAGGCAGCAAAAGGGAAAGAGAGGAATGAGAGGGGCGCTTTCGCGGGAGATTAGCTATTCTGCAACATTGAGTGGAAATATTGGCGACAGCGAGATTAGCATAGATGCGGGAAAAACGCTTGGAGTGAATTTTGTCGAACTCGGAATAAGGCAGGAAGGAGTGGTTGGCGAGGGAAGTGCGTTCACAGTGAGCATTTCAAAGGAGAAGGCTGGCCAGCTCGGGCTTTCCAGCACAACAGGAAAGATTGGCGTGGAGTTCAATTACTAGCTCAAAACTATTTTAATTATTCATTGCTATTCATACCTTATGACAGATGTTAGGAAGAAAGATGAATTCCATGACGGGCATGAAGACGGGTTTGAGCCTGTTGAGGCAGTGGACCTTTCAAAGTGCCAGTCGGTTGATGATGTTTTGGAGGCAATGTCAAAATCCTCGTTCGGGGGGAGGAATATTGGCGAGGCGGTCGATGTCCTCGAGGAAATGGTAAATGACAAAAAATGCTTCAAGGTGCTCACAATAAGCGGCGCGATGACCGTTGCAAAGATGCAGCTTATCTTTACGGAAATGATTGACAGGGGCTGGGTGGACGCGGTTGTTGCCACCGGCGCACTCATCGCCCACGGATTCATTGAAGGCACAGGAATGACCCACTTCAAGTACAGGGGGGGCATGGATGACAAAAAGCTCTACGAGCTGGGGTATGACCGGGTTTATGACACCCTTGAGCTGGAGAAGAATTTTTCCGATGCCGCAGCGCTTGTTGATGAAATTTTCGGGAGAGGGGAGCATGATGGAAAGAGCTACACAAGCCCGGAGATTTGCGAGATTATCGGAAAGCACCTGGTTGAAAATAACATCGGGGGAAGGTCCATACTCAAGTCCGCATATGAAAAGAAAATACCTGTTTACATCCCCGCGCTTTCCGACTCAGAGCTTGGCATGGACATTATTGCACTGAGGTATTCTGATAGAAGGGAAGACAGGGTGCCTGTAAAAATTACCCATGATGCATTCGAGGATGTTATTCATTTTGCAAAAATTTCTGACAAGCAGGAAAGGATGGGAATATTCACAATCGGCGGAGGGGTTCCCAGGAACTGGGCGCAACAAATTGGGCCTTTCCTTCGCCTGAAATATCCCTCGGAGAGAAGGAATGCCGAAATTGCGCCCTATTACTACGGAGTCCGCATCTGCCCTGAGCCGGTCCATTGGGGAGGGCTTTCGGGGTGCACTTATTCGGAGGGAATGAGCTGGGGAAAATTCGTCCCCGATGGAAAGTATTCTGAAGTTTATGCTGATGCGACAATTGCGCTTCCGTTCGTAGTAAAGGGATTGATGGAGCGCTTTGATGCAAAAAAATGAAAAAAGAGGTGTAAATATGCCGGAAGAAGTGATTTTTTCAAGCAAGGAGCAAAAGAGCATCCAGGAAATAGGGGAATTCCTGATTCAGCTCGGGCAGAAAATGAAGGAGCAGGGCTCGTTCAACCTTTCAAAAGGGGGAGAGCAGATTAGCATAAAGCCATCAGGCCAGCCAAAGCTCGAGCTAAAGTATGAAATTGAAAATCAGGATAAGCACGAGTTCGAAATAGAAATTGAATGGAGGCCGGGAGAAAAGGAAGAAGGAAAGGTTGAGCTCGTTTGAGCTCTTCTCAAATTTTAAATAGAAAGAAAAAACTAATTGTTAATCTCAGTTGCCTCGAGCCTGAAGTTTCCTGGCATCTTGCACCTTGCGCGCCTGCATGCCTCCTTTACCAAATCCGCGTTCTTTCCGTCAGTCCAGATCCTGAAGACAGGGGACTTCTTGTGGATTCTTGCCGCCCTTCTTGTCGGCCTTCCAAACGAAGCCCTCATTCCCTTCTGCAGCCTGTCCGCGCCTGCCCCTGAAATCATTTTGTTCTCCCTTATCACATTGTGGGGGAAAACCAGGACCTTGACCCTATAATCTTCAGCAATATGCTTTTCAAGATGCTTGTTTATCGCCTGCCTTGCGGATTCGAGGGAATTGTCCCTAATCTGAACATCATCAACTGCAACAAGGTCGAATTGAGTATCAAAATCCTTTTTCTTGTTTCCCATGTTGTAAACCACAAGGGCCAGGTGGGGCAGCGCCCTGATGTAGCTTTTCCTTGGTTTTTTCTTGCTGAATCTTGTCCATGCGACCTTGTCCAGGTCCCTGCACGTTCTTGCGGGTCTTAATGCCATATCGTTCACCTATATGAAATATTCTAATTGCTGAGGAGGTTATTGTGGTTGCATATCCTTATAAACCTAATTCCTTTTTTGCGAAAGAAAATGGCTATTGTGGGATACCTAGTGCCCTTTTCGTTTTCCTTGCAAATTCGCTTGCATGCACTTCCTCAGAGTACCTGTAAACCAAAAATGTAGAAATGAATGTCATAGCCAATGTAAATAGCGCAACATATTCCAGTCCTGCGCCGGGAATTCTCGGGTGGAGGCCGAAAGCGTAATCAAGAGCATCGTTTAGCAAGAACCATCCAATAGAAACTGCAAGGAATTTCCAATTCACTTTTTTAGGCATTATTGCCAAAGACTCAAGCACCATCCCGGAATGCGCGAGAACAAGCAAAGTTCCCATAAAAAATGGAGGGACAAGGTAATAGCTTGAATGGAAAAAGAGCACAAACAAAGTCCAAGCGCCGTACTTAATCAGCCCAACAGAAGCAATAAACCTGAAAAGGGGCGAGCGAACAGCGCGGAAAAAACAAAGAACCGCGAAAATAACGTAAAGGGGGCAGTCAATTACAAAAATCCAGAGAAGAGGATTTGTCGCCATTAGCTGGCCCGAATAAAAGTAAATGCCGTACGCTATTCCAAGCAAATTCGCGGCAATTATTGCAATAAAAAGTTCAGCTGCCATAGGGAAAAAAGGAAAAGAAGCATATTATTGGTTTGCTTTTTCTATTTCTTCTTGACAATTTGCCCATCCGCAAGCGAAAAGAAAGAGTTTTCAGGGATGCTTTTGTTCACAAGCGCAAGCGCGCTTACTGTTGAGTTGTCCCCGATTTCCACCCCTGCGAGAATTGTTGCATTCGCGCCAATCATGCAGTTCTTTCCAATTTTCACTTTCCCTGTTCTCCATTCCTTCACCAAAAATTCATGCGCGAGCAGAGTGGCGCCGTAGCCGATTATTGTGTTGTCTCCGATTTCAATTAGCTCTGGAAAAAAGAAGTCAATTGTCACGCCAGGGGAGATTGAAACATCCTTCCCAATTTTCATGCCAACTAAACGGTAGAGAGAATTCTTTAGCGAAAGGGAAGGCATGAATTGGGCTGCGCGCAGGTAGCAGAAATTGAAAATGACGCTCAGCGGGTTTTTTGCCTTCCACCACTGCTGGAGGGAGTTTTTGCCCTGGGCTTTATGGTAGTAGGTATTCCTTTTCACGCAATCAACCAAACATTTCAGTCATTGCATCAGTGACATTTTCGTCATCAGTGGGCTCTTTTTTCTTTTCCCTTCCCGCAGATTGTGAATAGCTTGAGCCGGATGAAAGCAAGTCATCGCTCATCTGCGTTGCCTCGCGCTCCTCGTTCTGGATGTCCTTTGCTGACTGGTATTCAATTGCATCATCATCAAAGGAGCTTGCTGTGGAATCTTTCTCCCCATAGTGAGGATATTGATAATTATCATCCGAGCCGGAAACGGGCTTGGTTGTGTAGCCGCTTGAGTAGGAAGGTGAGGGATAGCTTGACTCGCTTGAGGGCGATTTTTCCAGCGCACCCGAAAGCGTAATCATCACCTGCATGCTGCAGGAGGGGCATCGCGCGGAAATTGTAACATCATCAAGAGAAAGGTCGGTATTGAATTCAAAGGAAGAGGTTTGCCCGCATTTGCATGTAAACACTTTTTTCATTGCCATCTTCTCACCGCATTTAATTCAGAGAGGTTGTTTATATTAGTTGCTGAAATCTGCTGCCAGAATGGAATTCAACGGCACGGCCGCAAAAAAGCGTTTAGCATTATTCACTATTCCACAGTCACGCTTTTGGCAAGATTCCTCGGCTTGTCGGGATCCTTTTTCTGCATTACCGCCAGATGGTATGCGAGAAGCTGGAGCGGGATTATATAGAGTATCGGCGCAAGGTCTGGATGCACCTTTGGCATCCAGATTGAAAGCTCGGACTCGGAAAGCGCCTCTTCGCTGTCGCTTATCGCAATAATTTTCCCCTTCCTTGCCTTGCATTCGCGGATGTTGCCGAGTGTTTTCGGGAGGGAGTCATCTACAGGTGCGATTGCAATAACTGGTATTCCGTCCTCTAGAAGTGAGAGAGGGCCGTGCTTCAATTCGCCTGCAGCGTATGCTTCCGCGTGCAGGTATGTAATTTCTTTTAGCTTTAATGCGCCTTCCATTGCAACAGGGTATGAAAGCGAGCGGCCGATGAAAAGAAAGTCCTTCTCATTTTTCAGCTTTTTCGCAAGTTCTTCCGCTTCGGATGATTTGCTGAGAAGCTGCTCTATTGTTCCCGAAAGGGAATGAAGATCCTCAAGCTCCTCCTCCATGCCCATATAACTGAAAACCAGCTTGTAAAGCGCGGCAAGCTGAGAGGTGAACGTCTTTGTGGCAACAACCGAAATTTCAGGCCCGGACTGCAGGTATACTGTTCCATCGGATTCGCGGGAAAGAGTGCTTCCGACAACATTTGTAATTCCAAGTATTTTCGCGCCTTGCTTTTTTGCCTGCTTGACCGCAAGCAAAGTGTCCGCGGTTTCGCCTGACTGGCTTATTGCGATAACTAACGTTTCTTTATCGGCAATTCCGGAGTAAGGGAATTCCGAGCCGAATGTAACCTCGCACCTCTTTTTTGCGTGTTTCTGGATAAGGTGCTTGAAAACAAGGCCTGCATGGTAGGATGTGCCCGAAGCGATGACCTGGAGGGTGGAATATTTCTTGAGCATGTTTACCGCATGCTTCACATCAGTTGAAAGAGTTTGCCTGAGGGTTTTTGGCTGCTCGTTTATTTCCTTCAGCATATAGTAGTCATACCCGTCCTTTCTCGCCATTTCCGCAGTCCACTCAACCTTTTCCGGCTTTCTTGAAATTTTCTTTCCGGTTTCAAGCGACTCTATTTCGTATGAATCGGAAGAGAGGACAGCAACCTCGTCATCATGGAGGAAAACGAATTCGCGGGTGTGCTCAAGAGCTGCAGGAATGTCTGATGCCGCAAACATTTCCTTTTTTCCAACGCCTAAAACAAGAGGCGAGCCCCTTCTTGCGCAGTAAAGCTTGTTCTCTCCCTTGTGCATTGCGATTATTGCAAACGAGCCCTGAAGCTTGGGAAGCATCTCGCGCATCTTCTCTATGAAAGTTTCCTTTTTGCTCTCTTCAAGCAAATGGGCAATGACTTCTGTGTCTGTTTCTGAAAGAAATTTGTGCCCCTTCTTTTCAAGCTCCTTTTTCATTGAAATGTAATTTTCGATGATGCCATTATGGACAACTACAATTTCCTTTTTGCAGTCCAAATGCGGGTGCGCATTTATGTCGTTGGGTATTCCGTGCGTGGCCCACCTGGTGTGGCCTATTCCGATTTTCCCGTTCATTGAGCCAAAGTCGTGCTTTTCAATTATCTCGTCAAGCTTTCCCACGTCCTTCTTTATGTCAATCTTTTCCCGAAGTATCGCAACTCCTGCGGAATCATAGCCCCTATACTCCAGTTTTTTAAGGGAATTGAGCACTACCTCTGAAGCTTTTGCATCTCCAACATAGCCGACAATGCCGCACATGCTAATCTTAGAAAAGAAAAAAATTAAAAACAAGAGAGAAATGGCTGGAGCAAGCAAGGGGCATTATTCCAGCACTTTCTCGCCAATTGCAAACCTTCTCCTAAGGGAGGTAATCCTTACCTTGACCGTTTCCCCGGCCTCGGCATCGGGCACAAAAACAACAAACCCCTCGTAATGGGCGATGCCGTCTCCTTTTGCCCCCTTGGCATCAATTGTCATCTCGTACTCCTTGCCTTCTTCAACAGGCGCTTCACTGTAATCCATGCTCTCACCTTCTTTCTTATGCAGGTAAATCCCGCTTAATCATGGTGCTGCGAAAGGTATTTATATTTTCCTTTATTATGCAAAGGCGATTTTAAACTTAGAGGTGTTATGGATGCTGATGTACGGACTATGTTTCGACGAAGATGAAGATGACGACGATTGGGATGACGAGGAATGGGACGAAGAAGACTGGGACGAGGACGAGTAGATATGTTTTTTATCGGCCATGAGTATCCATCTACTTTTTGATAGCTTTCATTTCTTCAACAAAATTCCGGAAGCAACAATTAGTGCCCCTCCGACAATTATGTTGGGGGTTATCTGCTCATTGAAAAAAACAACTCCGAAAAATATTGCCGCAGGTATCTCCCAGTATGCCATGAGCGAATAGTGGCTTATTTTGAGCCGTTTCAGGGCATAGAAGAAAAGAAGGAATGCGCACACTCCCACCAGAAAAGCGTAAATTACCGCCACCCCTGCATGGAGGATGGAGGGAATCGCCCCGGTGAAAAGGAAGGGGGCGAAAAGGACTGCGCCGGCGATGTTTTGGTAGAAGATTGTTTCTGTTTTCGAGTAATTCTCAAGCTCCTTCTTGAAAATCACTGCAGTGAGGGCGAAAACCAACGCCGAAAAAAGGCTTGCCACAATGCCCATGAAATCCTGGTTGCCAAAAGAAAGCCCGGTGTCAAGGTACATGAGCATTATGCCTAGAAAAGCCATCGCGATAAGCGAAGTGGTCCTCCTGCTCACCTTTTCCTTCAGCAGAACTATGCCGAATAGGGTGGCAAAAACTGGCCAGGTGAAAAGAATAACCACCACGTTGCTTATACTTGTATATAGGTAAGCGATGAAATAGAGAAGCAGCCTTGCGGCATTCAGGAAAGATGCAAAAAGCATTATCTTCCAGTTTCCCCTGAATAATGGCGTTTTGGAATAGAGAAGGTAGCAGAGCATCGCCGCCGAGGGCACGGCAAGCCGGAATGCGGTTATCGTCTCCGCAGGAAGGGAAAGCAGTTTTATGAAAACTCCGCTTGACGCGCCGAGCGTTGCGGCCAGAATTACTGCTAAGTACGGGTTAAGCTTCATCGTGTAAGAAAAGTTGTAAGAGTATTTATAGATTCCCGGGCAGAAAATGAGAAAAAGCGAAAAGCTTTTAAATGAAAACAACTAACGATTAAAGGCAGGCGACCAATCTGCAAGGAAATGCGCAAGGGTAATGGAATGCAGGATGACATGGGAATCGAAGTTATGAACTTCGAAAATGTGAAGGACGAACTCGAGGTGCTAGAGGGTAAAGTGAAGTGGGGCAACAGGTTCCGGAATTTCTGTTCCGGCCTATTCCTGATTGCATTTTTCTTTTTCATACTCCTGATGCCAATATCTGTTGGCGTTTCGGTTCTGAGCCTGGGAACTTCGTTTATGGGAAACCCCGAGCTAATTCATGCAGTATCCATTATCGCAACCGCTCTTAGCAGCTTCATGATTTCAATTGTGATAGGGCTAGGGCAGATTGAGACGGTCGGCCTTACCTCGTTTGTGATGGTGCCAATACTCTTTATTTCCAACCTCAGGCTCATCCTTCTCCAGATTTTCCCCATGTAGTTAGTTCGTTTTATAAAGCTTGTATTCCATTATTGGCAGGGTGGGAAAATGGCAGGTGAGCTTCTTACACGGGAACAGGGCGAATACTTGGTTAAGTTCGCCAGAAAAACGCTTCAGGAGCATCTACAGAGCGGAAAAAGACCTATTCCAGAACAAACCGAAGGCATATTCGCGGAGCAGAGAGGGGTTTTTGTGACTCTTGAAACATATCCCGAAGGAGAGCTCAGGGGTTGCATAGGATATCCCACTCCCGTAAAGCCACTTATTGAGGCGGTGGCGGACAATGCGGTGAATGCTGCAACAGGAGACCCGAGATTTCCGGAAGTGACTTCGGATGAGCTTGGAAAGATAACTTTCGAAGTTAGCGTTCTAACTGTTCCAGAAGAGATGCAGGTGGAAAATCCTGAGGAATACACGAAGAAAATAAAAATAGGAAAGGACGGGCTGATAATAAAATACGGCTTCAGGAGCGGGCTCCTGCTTCCCCAGGTGCCTGTCGAGCTTAATTGGGAGCCGCGAGAATTTCTTGAGCACTTGTGCTTGAAGGCGGGGCTTCCAAAAGATATGTGGCTTTCCGCAAATATTTCGATTTCAACATTCCAGGCGCAGATTTTTTCGGAGGAAACCCCCGAGGGAAAAGTGGAAATGAAAAAGCTGTTCAAATAGGTGTATGCATGCTCGCCAGAGTTAAAAGGGAAAAAGAGGGCGTTTTCCTTGAGCTTCCAAATGAGTTCGAACTTACCGGAGAGGTTGAAGTTTATCCCATCAAGAACGGGTTTTATGTAATCGCGCCTGCTGAGGAAAAGAAGGGAGAAGCCGGAAAAAAGGAAAATGAGGAGGAGATAAAGCTTGATGAAGATGAAGTAGCATTGCTAAGGAAGCTTAATGCAATAAAGTTTGAGCAGAGGATTCCGGACCAGGTTAGGAAAGGGCTTACTGTCAGGGAAAGGGCCGCGCTGAAAAAGCTTATCGAAAAGAAATACATCATTGTGCTCAAGGGAAAAAAGTACAAGCAGGGAGTTTACAACATACCGCAAAGGGTATATGAAGAATTCAGGAGCGCGCCACTCCCCGATGTTCCTGTGAATTCAATTGAACACCTCAATGCTTACGGTTACATGATAGCTGAAAACGAGGAAAGGGCGAAGCAGGCAGGGCAGAGCTTGGCTGAAGAGATAAAGGGCGGAAAAGTAATGGGCGTCCGAGGGTTTGACAGGAAATTCTATGTTGCAACAACCAATTTCTTCAAGAAGTACCATGAATTGGTGCTTAATGCGGTTCCGGATGAAGGGGCTGGCTACAAGGAAATAGCGGAAAAATGCAATATGGAAGAGAATGCCTGCAGTGTGATTCTCATGCTCATGAGCGAATCAGGGGAGCTTATTGAAAAAAGAAAGGGAAATTTTGCCAAGGCGTGAGAAAATGAAAACAATAAAGGACGCAATACATGGAAGCATAGAAATAAATGAAATTGAGGAGCGCCTCCTTGGCACTGAAGAGATGCAGAGATTAAGGAGGGTGAAGCAGCTGGCAATGGCCCCCCTTGTATACCCTGGAGCAAACCATACCAGGTTTGAGCATTCAATAGGCACGATGAAGATGGCAGGGGATATGGCCGAGGCAGTCGGAATTTCAGGAGAGAGAAGGAGAATGCTCAGAATCGCCGCCCTTTTGCATGATGTTGGGCATTCCGCGTTTTCTCACGAGTCCGAAGAGGTAATCAAGAGAATTGCGGGAACGCACGAGGAAATAGGAGAGGAGAAAATCAAGCGGGGAAAGCTCGGGGAGATTGTTTCGGAAAACTATTCACTGAAGAAATTGCTTGAGATTTATAATGGAAATAAGGAAGGTCAGCTCACTGCGGGAGATATCGGGGCGGACAGGATCGACTACCTTTTGAGGGATTCCAAATACACTGGGGTTGCTTATGGGGTGATAGATTACGACAGGATAGTGGGCACCCTTTCAATGAAAAAAGGAAAGCCTGCAGTGGTTGAAGGGGGGCTTGAGGCGGTTGAGTCAATGCTTATCGCCCGCTTCCTCATGTTTTCAACTGTGTACTTCCATAAAACTTCAAGGATTGCGTCGGCAATGCTCAGAAGGGAGATAGAGAGGGCACTCCGGAACGGGCTTGAGATTGAAAAGGTTACTGAAAGCGGGGACTGGGAGCTGCTCTCAATTCTTCTGGAAATGGATGAAACAAAAGAGATTGCGGGGAGGATTGCTGCGCGAAACCTTTACAAGCAGGCATTTGTTTTTGAGCGGGGGATGCTTGGAAGAAAAGAAGAGAGGATGGCTGCAGAAGGGAAGCTTGGGAAAACGCTTTCATCCGAAATTGGGGCGGATGTTGTTGTCGACTATCCCGTACATTACGAGAGCATGCACAGCGCGCTTATTTACAAAGGTGGAAAACTGTATCCAATAGATGAGATTTCAGACCTGGTTCGCTCCCTTGAAAGCACAGAAAGGAAAAGAAGGAAAATCATTGTTGCGTGCGACGGAAAGCACTTAAAGAAAGTGAAAAGGGCGTGCAGGAAAGTTGTTAAGAGATAGCGCGAAACCGGCATTGCTTTCATGATTTAGTAATAGGTAAATTCCGAACGCGCATAAAAATTTGAAATGTGCCCTCACACTAGTCAACAACGTAATGGAGAACTTTCACAACCACAATGAAAAGCGCGACGAATATTATCACTCCGCGGGGGTCGAACTTGAGCCCTCCCAAATTTTCGCCTGCAGTAATTCCTAGGATTCCCGCACTGCTTGTGGGTGTGCTTATTGAGCTTCTTTTAATAGACATGGTTTTATTATGTTAAAACTGTTTTTAAATCTTGTTGATACGGGGCTCTGTAGAAAACCTTTTCTATAAGTATAAACCTATGGGCTTTACCGCCATCAACAGTCTGGCGACCAGTTGAGACACCCATAGGTGAAAGACAAATGAACAA
>CAYTXD010000016.1:0-10724 GCA_964441305.1 Microcaldota archaeon | reverse complement strand
CTTACGATACTTATACCATTTCTTGATATGATGCGAAAAGTGGACATAAGAATAATCACCGTAGACATTCCCAAACAGGAGGTTATGACTCAGGACAACATTCCCGTAAACGTAAATGCAGTAGTTTACATGAAAGTGGAAAGCCCTGAAAAGGCGGTGCTTGAAATCCAGGACTATATTTACGCGGTTTCACAGTACGGGCAGACCGCGCTAAGGGATATTATTGGAAAAAGCGACCTTGACTACGTTCTCACCAAAAGGGAGGAAGTGGCATCTGAGATAAAGGATATTGTTGATGAGGAAACTTCGGCATGGGGGATTGACATAACTTCAATCAAGATACAGGACATAGGGCTTCCGACCGACATGAAGAGGGCGATGGCAAGGCAGGCAGAGGCGGAAAGGGAGAAGCGGGGAAATATCATAAAGGCCGAAGGGGAAGTCGTGGCTGCCAAAAATCTTGCCAAAGCGGCGGAGATAATGGGAAAGACTCCCGGAGCGCTCCACATAAGGACTCTTAGCACCCTTGCAGACATATCCGCAGACCAGTCGAACACAGTTGTGTTTGCACTGCCAGTGGAGATACTGAACGCAATTCAGGGCTTTGCAGGGACGGCAATGAAAAAAGGGAAGAAAAAATAGCTTCCCCTTGCTTTTCTTTTTAAATTTAGCCCATCTAAAATAATGCTCAATGCGGGGGTTGCCAAGTCTGGTCAAAGGCGCAGGCCTCAGAACGGGGAACCCCAAACACAGTTTCCTTGAACCAGCACATGCTGGAGTGGGAAAGCCTGTCTCGCAGGAGTTCGAGAGTTCAAAGGACCCTTTTTCTTTTCCGAAAGAAAAAGTGTTCCATCCCAAAAAGAAAGGGTGGACAAATCTCTCCCCCCGCATTTTTCTTTTCACTCGTGAATTTTTCATTCCGGGTCAGTTAGATTTTTAAATTTCTGCCCCTTTATTTGCCCATCAATACGGGAGGTGTTGAGAAAATGGCAAAAATGACACTTAGTGTAATAAAAGCGGATATCGGGGGGTATCCAGGGCACTGCTCTGTCCACCCAAAACTGATACAAAAGGCGAATGAAGAGATGGAGAAGGCAGTAAAGGCGGGAACGCTGACCGATTTCACTGTTTCCGCATGCGGGGATGACCTGGCTCTCATAATGACGCACGAGAAAGGAGAAGATAACTCTGAAATTCACGAGATTGCGTGGAACACTTTCCTTGCAGGAACAGAGGTTGCAAAGGAGCTGAAGCTTTACGGCGCCGGCCAGGACCTTTTGAAAGAGGGCTTCACCGGAAACGTAAAGGGAATGGGCCCGGGATGCGCAGAAATAGAATTCGAGGAAAGAAAATCCGAGCCGCTTGTTGTCTTTCTCATGGACAAGACCGAGCCGGGAGCTTTCAACCTTCCCGTCTTCAAGATTTTCGGTGATCCTTTCACAAATGCAGGGCTTGTTGTTGACCCCGATGCCCACATGGGCTTCAGGTTCGAGGTATGGGACATTGAGGAGCACAAGAAAGTTATTCTCAACTGCCCTGAGGAGATGCACGACTTGCTTGCACTTATTGGTGCGAAGAGCAGATACGTGATTAAGCGTGTTCTTCCAAAAGAAGAGCACAAGATGGACAAGAATGAGTCTCTTGCAGCAGTCAGCACAGACAAGCTTTCGCAGATTGCAGGCAAATATGTCGGAAAGGATGACCCAGTTGCAGTTGTCCGTTCACAATCAGGACTTCCTGCATTTGGAGAGGTTCTTGAGCCATTTGCATTCCCCCACCTTGTTTCCGGCTGGATGAGGGGCTCGCACAATGGGCCGATAATGCCATGCTCTGTTGAGGATGCCCACCCCTCAAGGTTTGATGGGCCGCCCAGGGTTGTCGGGCTTGGTTTCCAGATTTCAAAAGGAAGGCTCATCGGCCCTGTTGACTTGTTCAAGGACAAATCATTTGACAAGGCAAGGGAAACAGCAAATACAGTTGCGGACTACATGAGAAGGCACGGCCCGTTCGAGCCGCACAGGCTGCCTCTTGCGGATATGGAGTATACGACCCTGCCCCATGTATTGAAGACACTGGGACCGAGATTTGAGGACGTTTAGCTCCTCCCCTCTTTTTTTCTTTATTTTTCAAAAGTAGCGGAAAACAGGAAGCAGTTTTTCACAATAATCTCTCCATATCATCTTATTTCTCATTTGTTCATCGCATCTCTTATTTTCGGCTCTATCCCATTCGCGATGCTTACAAGCTCCCGTTCCGAAACTTCGGGATCCGCATAAAAACTTACAAGCAGGGTTCCTATTCCCTTTACAAAAAGCTTTCCATCTTCACTATCTATAATTGCATAATCTGTTGCCCCTTTTGCGCTTTCATCCGCAAGAATGCTTGCGGCAAGATAGAATTTGGAGCATATTCCTGAGACGCTTGCCTCAACCGCGCCCTCCGGAAGTGCAGATGCCAGCACTGTTCCATTCCTTTTCGCTATCATTCCTGCACTGATCTTTCCAGAAGCAACCAGGTCCTTCATAAGGTCCGGCAGCTCAACCGGAGCCTCAACCTTCTCCTCCCTCCACTTTAGCGCCCCGTTTTCTATTATAAGTCCCTTGCCTCTGTTCTGCAATAGATACTGCTCAAGCACCCACCTTCTCCATTTATTAGGAATTTCAATGAGCATGTCTTCGCTGACCTGCCCCTCCATTTTAAGCCGGTCATCTATAATCTTTGTCCACTCTCCCATATTCTGGTTCACTGTATTGTATTTCTCCTGAACCGAATTCTTGAGTTTTTCAACCTTCTCCAATGCCTCCTCAACCTTCCTGTTAATATCTCCTGTCTGCCCCTGCTTCATCATTGCCTCTATGCCTTTTATTGAAATGCTGTTGAAAGAGCTTTTCTCGCCAGAAACATCTATCTTCGCACCTGCGCATTTTTGCAAAAGGTTATTCAGCTCTTCGGCTTCCTGCTTCAATGTTTGGTATTTAGTCGCCGCAATCTCCCCGAGCAATTCATGCCTGGTCTGGTAATATCTTTTTCCCATCACCAGTCCCTTTACAATATCCTCAAGAACAAAATAAAATGAAGTAAGCCCCAGGAAAAGGAGGAAGCTCCCTATGCTCTTTAATGGCTCCTTGGAAAAATTAAGTATGAACTTGTTCACCACTATTTCGGTGTCTGTTATTCCCGAAGGCGAGTAGAAAATAAGCGCGGCTCCTGCAATGGTAAGTATTGCCGCCACCGCCAGGTATCCCTTCTTGTCTTTCTTGCCGTGCCCTGCAAATCTCCAGAGCGCCTGCGAGAAGCTCCTTTTTGAAGTGACTGCTCCCATGGCTGCAAAAACTCCCCTAACCAACGTCCAAAGGAACCTTCCAACTAATATGTACAGCACTACCGACACAATTGCAAGTGCCGCATGGTAGCCCGCGCTTTGGGCGATGGGTCTAAAGAGTGCATTGACCGCGGAAAGGGCGGAAACGAAATAAGGGGATGATGAGAAAGAAACCTCCCTTATCGAAACTTCAGGAACTTTGATATTTGACTCCAGCCACCTTTCGCTTATTCCCTTTTCTGTTTCCAGGGAATACATCATCGTATTCCCCTTTTCATCAATTCCCACGTTTGACGCAGTCCACACTACTGACAGCGGATTGGTTTCGACAACTGTGAAATTCGAGCCCAGCGTTATGTCCCTTGAAGTCACGCCTAGGCCTTGTGGCACTTCATCCACAACTCTTATTTGCGTATATACGTTTCCCTCCTTCTCGGCTTCAAGTATTATGAACATCGTGTATTCAACTTCTCCAGTCGGTTTGGTTATGACAAAAATATTGCTCTGCCTTTCTATCTTCTGCCTTGCAATTTCAAGCTCATCCAATTCGTAATTGGGTTTTGTGCATGCCCCGTAAGTCGCGCTGTCGAAAAGGTGATTCGACTCTATTTTCCCTGCAAGCTCCCTTGAGCTGCCAACGACCAAGAGAAGGTTCTGGGTTGTCTCAAGGTCATTTTTTCCTTCCTTCATCGATTCTATATATGTCTCCGCTTGCCCAACTTGCCCATCCAAATCGGCACTATCCTGCGAAAACTCGATAAGAGCCCCCAAAAATCCCTCCCCGTAAGCTTCAAGCATGCCGCTGCATGCAGGATTCGTGCATTTTTGCCTGCACTGATATGAAGAGTAGCACCCCTCCCCAATGCCCAACTTCGACTTGCATACTTCCTCCCCTCCCCGCGAACTCTGAAAATTCTGGAGATGGGCGTCAATTTCATTGAATGTTGAATTCTCAAGGGGCTCAAACATTGCAACATCCGTTTCCTGAAATTCACTCTCACCTATTTCCTGTATCTTCAGCACCCTCTGAACTTCAAGACCTTCCGAACTTACCGGCTGGAACAGGTAAGTCCAGCCGTCAATTACTCCATCTCCGTTAATGTCGTGTGAAAGCACTTGATACACTTGCTCTTTCCCCTCAAACCCCAACGAGCGCTCGTTTATGCAGCCAGATATCGAGATAAGAATTAGCAGTAGTGAAGCTAAAAGCAAGTATCTTTTAAGCATGAATCCATTTAGGGGCGTGCATTTAAATTGGTTTTGCTGCCCCGAACGTCAGTAAATTTTCCCTTTTTACTCTCCCTGAAATGCAAAATCAGCCATTACTCTATTCCGGTCTTTTCTTTCCATTGCCTATACTCTTATCTGATTGCTTCTTGGTGGGCGGGAAGTCAATACTCTACCCCCATCCTTCCGCCCAGCTTTTTGCTGTAATAGTGCTTGACCATTTTCATTTCGGTTATGACGTCTGCCTCGCGCATCAGGTTTTTTGTAGCATGCCTCCCGGTCATGACTATGTTGACATGCCCATTCCTGTCCCTGGCCGCCTTTGCGACATCTTTTGCCTTTAGGAGTTTCATCCTTGCGGCAACGCATATTTCATCCATCACCACAACATCATACTTTCCGCTTTTAATGGCTTCAACGCACTTTGAGAACCCGAGCTTGGCAAGCTTCCTGTTTTCCTTGAATGGAACAAACATATCGCTTCCCGGGACCAAATCTCCCCTCTTTATATCTTCCATGTAAATGCTGTATTTTCCGAACTGCCTGAAAGTTACATTGGGGAATTTCTCGAATGCCATCATCTCTCCCGTGAATTCTCCCCCCTTCAGAAACTGGGCGATGTAAACAGATTTTCCCGCAAGGGCAAAGCTGAGGGCGATTCCCATTGATGCGGTTGTCTTCCCCTTCCCGTCCCCGGTGAAGATGTAGACCTTTCCCTTCTCCTTTTCCTCCCCTTCTTTCTCCTTTGCAATCCTTGTTGTGGTTGCCTCCTCTTTTATGAAATCAGTGAGCTTTGCTTTTCTTGGCATGGACTAACCTACTCCTTTTTCTCCTCCTTGAGTGCCGCCTGGGCCGCGGCAATTCTTGCAATCGGCACCCTGAAAGGCGAGCAGCTTACATAGTCAAGTCCAATCTGATGGCAGAACTCAACTGATGAGGGGTCCCCTCCATGCTCTCCGCATATCCCAAGCTTTATTTTCTCTTTTTTCTCTCTGCCTGCCTCAACCGCCATTTTTACCAGCTTTCCAACCCCGTCCCTGTCCAGGGTTATGAATGGATTTTCGGGAAGCACTTTCATCTCAATGTATTGGGCAAGGAACTTTCCTTCCGCATCATCCCTTGAATACCCGAAAGTTGTCTGGGTCAGGTCATTTGTTCCGAAAGAGAAGAATTCCGCCTCCTCTGCAATCTCTCCTGCAGTGAGTGCCGCCCGGGGAAGCTCAATCATGGTTCCTATTTTATATGGTACATCAACCTTCTCCTCGCTCATAACCATATTCCCTATGTTCTCTACTCTTTCTTTGGTTATTTTCAGCTCATTAACATGCCCCACAAGAGGAATCATGATTTCCGGCTGGACCTTTTCCTTGACTTTTGCCATCTCCGCAGCCGCCTCGAAAATGGCTCTTGCCTGCATTTCGAAAACTTCGGGGTAGATAATTCCCAACCTGCATCCCCTCAGCCCGAGCATGGGGTTGAACTCGTTTAGCTCATTCACTTTCTTTAGGAGCTCCCTCTTTTTCTCAAGCTCATCCCCCCCTTTTCCAAGGGCTTCCATTTTGGTAATTTCAACCAAAAGCTCCTCCTTGTTGGGAAGGAATTCGTGCAGGGGCGGGTCAATAAGCCTTATTGTCACCGGGTTTCCCTTCATCGCCTTGAAAATTCCGATGAAATCCCTTTTCTGCATCGGGAGAAGCTTGTCAAGCGCCTTCTCCCTGTCTCCCCTGTTTTCTGCCAGAATCATTTCCCTGACTACCGGGAGCCGGTCATCCGCCATGAACATGTGCTCTGTCCTGCAGAGTCCCACACCCTCAGCTCCAAAGCCAAACGCCTTCTGGGTGCTTGCAGGGTCGTCCGCATTTGTCCTTACTCCCAGCTTCCTGAATTCGTCTGACCATTTTAGAAGCTGCCTGAAATCATCAGTAAGCTTGGGCTCAACAGTGGGGACATCTCCAACCATCACATTTCCTGTAGTTCCGTCAATTGTTATCGCGTCTCCTTCGCTAATTTTCTTCCCGTCAACTGTAAAGTATTTCTCAGTCAAATTTATGCTAATCCCTTCGCACCCCGCAACGCATGGCTGGCCCATCCCCCTTGCGACAACCGCCGCATGGGAAGTCATTCCCCCCCTGGAGGTGAGCACACCCTGTGCCTCAACCATTCCATGAATATCATCCGGAGTTGTTTCAGGCCTTACCAAAATCACCTTGTTACCCGACTTTCCAAACTCTTCTGCCAAATCCGCAGTGAAAACTACAGTTCCACTTGCCGCGCCAGGAGATGCCGGAAGGCCCTTTGCCACTACCTCGATTTTTGCACTCGGGTCTATCTGCCTGTGCAAAAGCGCATCTATCTGGTGCGGGTCGATCCTGAGAATCGCCTCTTTTTTGTTTATTAGCTTTTCATCCACCATGTCAACCGCAATTTTAACAGCTGCAGCGGCAGTTCTCTTCCCATCCCTTGTCTGCAAAATATAGAGCTTTCCCTTCTCAATCGTGAACTCAAAATCCTGCATTTCCCTGTAATGGTTTTCAAGAACTTTCCTAACATCCAGAAGCTGCTCATAAATTTTGGGAAGCTCCTTTTTCATATCCGCAATGGGGTGCGGAGTCCTGATTCCAGCGACAACATCTTCCCCCTGCGCATTCATAAGGTACTCACCGTAAAGGATATTCTCCCCTGTGGAGGGGTTTCTGGTGAAGCCAACTCCTGTTCCTGATTCCCCCTCCATGTTTCCAAATGCCATAACCTGGACATTTACCGCAGTTCCATAAGTTTCAGGTATCTTATTGATTCTCCTGTAAGTCTTTGCCCTCGGGATATCCCAGCTTTCAAAAACAGCTATTATTGACTTTTCAAGCTGGACAATCGGGTCGGTGGGGAAAGGGTCTCCCGTTTCCCTCTCGATTATCGCCTTATATTTGTTGATTACTTCCTTGAGCGCATGCTCGTCAAGCTCTGTGTCAAGCTTAACCCCCCTGCTCTTTTTCACTTCCTCCAATGCATCCTCAAAGCTGTCATGCTTAACGCCAAGCACGACATTCCCGAACATCTGTATGAACCTTCTGTAGCAGTCATTCGCATACTTTCCATCCCCGGTCTGCTCCACAAGCCCAAGCACGGTTTTGTCATTCAGCCCAAGGTTGAGCACAGTATCCATCATCCCGGGCATTGAAACTGGCGCCCCCGACCGCACCGAAATAAGAAGCGGGTTTTCCTCGTCATTGAACTTCTTTCCAACCTCTTTCTCCACTTCCTCAAGCGCCTTTTTGACATCTGCCATAAGGCCCGACGGAAGCTTCTTTTCTTTCTGGTATTCCTTGCACATATCGGTGGTAATCACAAACCCCGGCGGAACCGGAAGCCCGATATTCGTCATCTCGCATAAATTGGCTCCTTTCCCCCCAAGCAAAAGCTTCTGGTCCCTGCTTCCCTCTTTGAATAAGTATGCTCTCTTCGTAGTCATGCTAAAACCTCCTGATAAATCGTTTCTCCTCAATTATTAGCACCATCATTTTTTAAACTGTTTCGAAAAATCCCATCTGCAATTGCCGAACAGCAACACAATTATTTATATTTACTATAGTATTACCTATATCGAATAACAATGAAAAACGGGTCGATATGGCAATGCCCAAAAAAATTTCATATCTGCTTTTCCTTTCTGTTGCATTAGCCCTTCTTATGCCCGGCTGCACAAATTCCCCTCTCGGAGAGCTTGGCGACAATGTGCCCGCACCCGGGATATGCAAGCTAATGAAGAACCGCGACACCGGGGCTTTCGGCTGCTACGGGTGTGTAGGCGCGATATGCAACGAGCCGGAGGGAAACTGGCAGGAAGTGGAAGACACTGAAGGGCTCTGCTCCTCAACAGTAAATGGCTGCAGGATGGAGCAATAGAATTTCGGTATTTGGAAGCCATATATTTTAGCTGGTCAATATGAATATGGGGTTGGGAAATAATTCCTTTAAGGCAAAGCCAGGGAACATGGGCGAGAAACCAAAAAAACTTCAAAGCGAAAATACGCTTAGACTTTCTTTTTCAGCAGCTGCATTGGTTATGCTCGTTTTTTTATTTATGCTTTTTAACCAGTTCAAGCCGCAGATTTCCTTTAATCCAAGTACGCCCGTGGATGCGGCAGAGATTGTTGTATTTGTGCCTGCGGCAATCTCATTTATCGCTTTCCTTACGGCTCCAATATTCTCCAAACGGCCCTTAAGGCGAATTGGCAGCCTCAACGCCATAGAGTTTGGTGGCGCATTTTTTTCTCTCATGTTCCTATTCGCTTCTGGTGTGGTGGTTATCATATTCAGCGGAGATGCACTTGGAAGCACCATCAACGGATACTTTCTGACTTTAATTTTTTTCATGCTATTTGCCCTTTCCGCAGTCCTTGCCGGCAAGTGGGTTGCCAACCGACCCTAATTTGGCAATACCTTTAAAAGCATTTATTACCTAAATAAAGCCAAACTCGTTTTCCCGCGAGGACCAATCACATGATTGGGAGGGAGAGAAAATGGACAAAAAGAAATTAACAGAAGCACTCAATAAAGCGCTTGAGGAAAAAGGAAAGCGCAAATTCACCCAGTCAGTGGAACTTATGGTAAATTTCAAGGGCCTGGATTTCAACAAGCCGGAGAACAGGCTGAACCTTGATGTTGTGCTTCCAAAGGGCAAGGGGAAGGAGCCGAAAGTAATGGTATTCGCGGAAGGCCAGATTGCCCTTGACGCAAAAAACGCGGGCGCCGAAGTAAAAGGCGAAAAAGACATTCCCAAAATGGCGGCGGACAAGTCCAAGCTTAAGAAGCTTGCGGAAGAATACGAATTCCTTGCCCAGCCCCAATTCATGGTGCCTGTAGGCAAGCACATGGGCCAGGTACTCGGAAAGATGGGAAAGCTTCCGAAGCCAATTGTCGGCAATGTTGCGGCAGCAGTTGAGCAGGCAAAAAGCAGGGTAAGGGTTGCAACAAAAGGGAAATACCTTCCAGTTGTGCAGTGCCTCATAGGAAACGAGACAATGTCTGTTTCTGATTTGGAAGAGAATGTTGAAAGCGTTTACGAGAAAATCAGGTCCAAAGTCGACGAGTCAAATTTCAAGTCAATTTACGTAAAGCTCACAATGGGCAAGCCTTTCAGGGTAATCTGATGACTAAAAAGAAAAAAGTGGACAAAAGCGCTCCGAAGAAGGAGAGTTCTGCCATTAAGAAAAAGAAGCAGAAGGTTGACAAGCTCGCGGAAAAAGTAAAGGACTCAAAGATAATCGCCTTTGTTGATATCAGGAACCTTCCGGACGCACTGTTCCAGAAGACAAGGGACCAGCTTTCCGAAAAGGTTGATTTCAAGGTTGCAAAAAACACGGTTATAGAGAGGGCTTTTGAAAAAGCAGGGAAGGCGAAGGAGATGCTTGGGCATCTCAACAGCCCCACTGCAGTTGTTGTTACTGATGAAATGACTCCCTATTCACTTTTCACATATTTCAAGGACCACAAGGGAAAGGTTGCCGCAAAGCCAGGGCAGATTGCGCCCACAGATATTGTTGTGCCCGCAGGCGAAACCGACCTTCCCCCAGGCCCTGCACTTTCGGAACTGAAGGCAGCCAAGATCAATGCACAAATCAAGGAGGGAAAAATTGCAATCGCAAAGGACTCAACAGTCGCAAAGGAGGGGGAAAAACTTTCCGACATTGCATGCAAGGCGCTTCAGAAGCTGAACATAATGCCTTTTGAAGTCGGGCTGACTATGGTTGCCGCATACGATGACGGCACAATTTACACTTCGGAGATATTGGACATTGATGCAAAGCAGCTTGAGGCAGATGTTCTTTCATCAGCAGCGCAGGCATTGAACGTTTCAATTAATGCCTCTTTCACAACAGAGCAGAATGTTAACATACTGCTCACCAGCGCGCTGCAGCAGGCATCAAACATTGCCCTGAATGGAAAGGTTTACAGCGAGGCAACAATAACCCCGCTTCTGACTGAGGCGATACTCCAGGCAAACGCGCTTGACGGCCTTGAGCCGCAGGAAAAGCCCGAAGAGAAGAAAGAAGAAGTAAAAGAGGAGAAAAAAGAGGAGCCGAAAGAAGAGGCAAAACCTGAGGAAAAGCCCGAAGAGAAGAAAGAAGAAGTAAAAGAGGAGAAGGCAGAGGGAAAAAAGGAAGAAAAGCCCATAGAA
>CAYTXD010000015.1:0-10734 GCA_964441305.1 Microcaldota archaeon | reverse complement strand
CGACGCGCTCGGGGGAGCGGTCCCCGACACCAAGTCCAAGGACGGCAAATACTCCCTGTTTGATGAATCTATTGCGTAAACGTAGTGGACGCGATTTTTAAGCGCGCGGAATATGCTGTGGCCGTTCACGCTGCCCTCGTATTTGTGAAGCTTGGTATAGGGGGTATTATTGCACTTTGTTACCAAATTGGTTTTGAATGCGGGCGCGTCGTGCAAAAATCTCTTGGTGATGACTACTTCCCTTACTTTTGGCCTTAAGTGCTGGTAGTGGCTTTGGCAGTTTGGGCAGTAATTGCTCCCGGGAGGGCATGCTTCAGGTTGCATGTGTAATTAGTGGGATTTGAAATATATAAAAGGGGGGGAAAGCTATTCCTGCTGCTTTAGCCTATGTAACTCTTCGTTTAAAGGGATCCCTCTCTCCAGAAGTGGGATGTAGTTCAGTGCAGACTGCGCTATTTCGGCGGATACTTTGTCATCCATCCAGTTGTAAAGCCTTTTTGCCCCTGCCATGAAGAACTGCATCCTGTCCTGTAGCGGGGATGCGGGCCTTGACACGACCATCATCCTCAAGCTTCCGCCGTGCTCTTTGTCAAGGGCCCTCATAACTTCAAGCGTGTCGCTCACTGGGGACTCGACTGCCTCGATTATGAGCACTGCCTTTTTTCCGCTTTTGAGAAGTTCTCTTACATCTTCTGGGTCTTCTGTCTCTGCAAATGTTTTTTTATCGTTCTCAACAATCCAGCTTATTCTTTCAGTATTCACCCTTCTGATTCCCTCTCCCTTCATCCTAAGCAGCAATACAGGTATTGAGCCGTTTGAAAGGGCTCTTGCCTTGTTGTTGAAATCCTGCGAGGAGAACCTTGCTCTTCCCTGCATTGCCTTAAAATCTTTTGCTGCTGAGTTCACTTAAATCACCTATTTTTTGCCATCATATCCCTGTGGGAAGCGGTTTTGCTTGTTGCTGCAAGTGCCTGCGTTCAATTGAGGTGTTTGCAACTTGTGCTTTTCTGCAAGTGCCTAAGTTCAATTGAGGTGTTTGCAACTTATGCAAGCAAGCTCCCCCGGTCGTATGGGATTGGCTAACTTGTTTTTGTTTCTTCCATTAGGCACCGATGTTCTTTTAAACCTATGCATCATTCTCACTAAATTTCACTAAATATAACCACATTATTTCATTTTCCACAAGCTGCACCTTTTTGGCTTTTTTGAAATGAACCCTATTTTCTCACAATGTCCAAACGCATTCCCAAGCCGCGGGTCTATTTGTGCGTTTACTTTTGTGAAGCGCGCGCAGGTGTCGCATGATGGAGGGTTTTCGCTTTCTGAGAGCGCGCGGGAAACCGAGCTTTCCAGCTTCGGGAATAGGCACTTGCACCTTTCGCAGTGCCAGAACCACCCTGAGTCAATGCAGTAGAAATTGCATTTTGGGCATTGGAATAAGCCATCCTTTGGCTGTTTTTTTCTAATGATTTTTGATTTGGGCATGGGCAGCAAATTTGAAAAAGGCTGAATAAAAGCAATTGGAAAGGGGGCTGTTTTCCAGTAGTCCGTGAGTTATCAATTAAAAGGTTAATGGGGATAGAAATAATGTTCGAGGTGATATTTTGCGCTCTGATATTGTGAAGAAAGGCATTGAGAGGGCTCCTAACAGGTCCCTGCTCCATGCAGACGGGTTTACTGATGGGGACTTGAAAAAGCCGCTAATTGCAGTTGCAAATTCATTCAATGAAATTGTGCCAGGGCATATACACCTCAGGGAGCTTTCAGAATACGTTAAAAAGGGAATAAGGGAGGCAGGGGGAACGCCAGTTGAGTTCAATGTTATTTGCGTGTGCGACGGAATTGCGATGGGCCACAAAGGGATGAGGTATTCGCTTCCAAGCAGAGAGAATATTGCCGACTCTTGCGAAATAATGCTGAATGCGCACGCATTTGATGGAGTAGTTTTCATAGGCACCTGCGACAAGAATGTGCCGGGAATGCTTATGGCGTGCGGACGGGTGGATATACCGAGCATAGTGCTCACCGGGGGGCCAATGATGCCCGGCAAATTCCAGGGAATGGATGTTGATGTTATTTCAGTTTTTGAAGCGGTTGGGAAGTACAAGGCGGGAAAGCTGAGCAAAAAAGAACTTAAAGAGGTGGAATGCTCCGCATGCCCGGGCGCGGGAAGCTGTGCAGGGCTGTTTACGGCGAATACCATGGCTTGCATGACTGAAGCGCTTGGCTTAAGCCTAACCGGCTGCGCTACGGTTCATGCGGTTGATGAGAGGAAGCTGGAGATTGCAAAGCTTTCAGGAGAGAGAGTTATGTGGCTGGTTAAAAACAACATAACTCCGAGGAAAATGATAAACAAGAAGTCATTTGAGAACGCGATTCGGGTGGACATGGCGATAGGGGGGAGCACCAACACCGTGCTTCACCTCCCCGCAATTGCAAGGGAGTTTGGAGTGGAGCTTCCGCTTGGGCTTTTTGATGAGATAAGCAGGGAGACGCCACACGTGGTCAACCTGAGGCCTGGCGGGCCTTATACAATGTGGGATTTCCACAATGCGGGAGGAGTGCCAGCCATAATGAAAGGGCTCAGGGGAAAATTGCATAACAGGATGACTGTTAGCGGGTGGCTCAAGGATGTTTTGAAGGCAAAGGATATTGGCATAAAAAATGACGAAGTGATTAAGTTCAAAAATCCATTCCACGAAGAAGGGGGGATTGCGATTCTCAGGGGGACGCTTGCTCCAGATGGAGCGGTTGTCAAGCAGTCCGCAGTACATGAGAAGCTGATGAAGTTCAAGGGGAAGGCGAAGGTGTTTGACAACGAGGATGCCGCAATGAAAGCGATACTCGGGAAGAAAATAAAGCTCGGAGATGTTGTCATCATAAGGTATGAAGGACCCAGAGGAGGGCCGGGGATGCCGGAAATGCTTTCCCCGACATCCGCAATTGCGGGAATGGGGATGATTGATGAAGTCGCCCTTATAACTGATGGAAGGTTTTCCGGGGGGACAAGGGGATGCTGCATAGGGCATGTTGCGCCCGAAGCTGCTGACGGGGGGCCGATAGGTTTGGTTAAGAACGGGGATGAGATATTGATTGACATACCCAACAGAAAGCTTGACCTTTTGGTGGGTAAAAAGAAATTGAAAGAGAGAAAGGAAAAGCACATAATAAAGAAAAAGGATGTTGGGGGAGTGCTTAAGGAATACGCGAAAAGAGAGGTGTTTTATTGAAAATCTCGGGAAATGTTTACAGGTGCGGGGATAATGTGGATACGGATGTAATAATACCTGCAAGGTACTTGAATACCAATGACCCAAAGGAGCTGGCGGAGCATGCAATGGAGGACTTGGATGGGAATTTCAATGAAAAGCCGCACGGGATAATTGTTGCAGGCAAGAATTTTGGGAGCGGAAGCTCAAGGGAGCATGCGCCGCTTGCACTGAAAACGGCGGGAGTGAAAGCGATTATTGCTGAAAGTTTTGCAAGAATTTTCTACAGGAATGCGATAAACATAGGCCTGCCTGTTGTGATTTTGAAGGATGCTGAGAAGATTGGTGATGAGGCGGAAATTGACCTTGAGGCGGGAACAGTGAAAAGCGGAGAAGAGGAGATGAAGTTTGCCCCGTATGCAAAGGAAGTTTCAGAAATACTGAATGATGGCGGGCTTGTTCCCCACATAAAGAAAAAATACTCAAATTAATGGTGATGTTATGGGAAAGACAATTACTGAAAAGATACTGGGAAAAGCGGCAGGAAAGGAAGCCGGCGCAGGGGAAGTTGTAACCGGAAAAATCGACTACGCGCTGGGGAATGATGTAACTGCCCCGCTTGCAATTCAGAAGTTTGATGAGATTGGGGCTCCCCTGAGCGACCCGGACAAGGTTGTTTTGGTGCTTGACCACTTCACCCCGTGCAAGGATATTAAGAGCGCGGAAAACTGCAGGATTATAAGGGAGTTTGCAAAAAAGCACGGAATAAAGCACTTTTATGATGGTTCCGAGGCAGGAGTGGAGCATGAGCTTCTTCCTGAAAAGGGAATAGCAAGGCCGGGCCTCACAATAGTTGGGGCGGACTCGCACACCTGCACATACGGCGGGCTTGGCGCTTTTTCAACAGGCGTCGGAAGCACGGAACTTGCTGCAGCATGGGCAACTGGCGAGCTTTGGTTCCGCGTTCCGGAAAGCTTGCTCTTCAATGTTTCAGGAGAGCTTGGAAAGGAAGTTTACAGCAAGGATGTGATACTCTACATAATTGGGAAAATCGGTGTTGACGGCGCGCTTTACAAGGCAATGGAATTCGGGGGGGAAGTAATTGAGAAGTTGCCTGTGGGGCAGAGGCTGACCATAACAAATATGGCAGTGGAGGCGGGGGCAAAGAATGGAATAATGCGGCCGGATGCAAAAACCGAGCAGTATGTAAAGAAAAGGACCAGCGAGCAATACGAAATGTTTGCGAGCGATGAAGATGCAGAGTACGAGGAGAAGTTTGAAATTGAGGGAGGAGAGATTGAGCCGCAGGTTGCAGTTCCCCACCTGCCTGAAAACAGCAAGCCGGTAAGCGAAGTGGCGGGAACGGAAATTCAGCAGTGCGTTATTGGCTCATGCACAAACGGAAGGATTGGGGACCTGGAAATTGCCGCAAGAATGATGAAGGGGAAAAAGGTTTCCAAGGATGTTAGGACATTGATAATTCCGGCAACCCCGCTTGTTTACGAGCAGGCGCTTGATAGGGGATATATGAAGATATTCCAGGATGCGGGATGCATAATATCCCCTCCAACATGCGGCCCGTGCCTGGGGGGGCATATGGGAGTACTTGCGGCAGGGGAGGCGGCAATCGCAAGCACAAACAGGAATTTTGTTGGCAGGATGGGCCACCCTAAAAGCAAAGTTTTCCTTGCATCGCCTGCAACATGCGCGGCAAGCGCAATAAAGGGAAAAATTTCAGACCCGAGGGAGATTTAGGATGGCTGCGAAAAAGAAGAAGCCGGATGTGTCAATAATAATTCCCACCCTTAATGAGGAAAAACTCATAGGCATGGCCTTGGAGTCCATAAAGAACCAGGAGTTTGATGGGAGTTATGAAGTTATTTTGGGAGACGGGAGCAGCACGGATAAAACAAGGGAGATTGCAAAAAAATATACGGATAAAATAGCAGTGGAGCCTCCAACGACTATTTCCCGCGGGAGAAAAATTGCGGGAGAGAAAGCAGAGGGGGAAATAATCATTTCTGCGGGCGCGGATGTTAAGTATCCCAAAAACTGGCTAAAAGAAATGGTAAAGCCGTTTGAGGATCCGGAAGTTGTGGCAGTTACTGGTAAGCCCTTCCCGCTTGACGGAACAAAAATTGACGAACTTTTTTCTGATTACCTAATGCATCCTTTGGCGATTTTTCTTAATTTTGTGGGTTGGGATTTTGTATACGGGGATTGCGTGGCAATGAGAAAGACCGCTTATGATAAAATAGGCGGGTTCGATGATGAGCTGATTACAGGAGAAGACATGGATGTCGTAAGGAGAATAAAGAAATACGGGAAAGTCATTTACAACCCAAAAGCAGTCGCACATTTTTCAACAAGGAGGATAAGGAAGTGGGGTGCCGCAAAGTACTTCTTGTTCCACTTGAAAAATTTCTTTGATTTTCATCTTTTTCATAAGCATGCGATGAAGTATGAGCCGGTTAGGTAGGAAGTTAGTATTATTGGGGCGAGGGGTCAACCCAAATGAGGTGCGAGCCCGCATTGAATATCTTCTGCTCGTTCAGGTAATTTGCATGAAGCTGGAGGCCGATGGAAAATTTGCCCTCGTTTCCGCACGGGAAGCTGAATGCAGGAAGGCCCGCGAGGTTTGCGGAGGATGTGAGGACATCCGCCCTGTACATTTCTACAGGCGAGCTTCTTGCACCTATTTTCCAGGGGAGGCATGGCATTGTTGGGCCTGCAATCAAGTCTGCATCTTTGAAAACATTTTGAAATTCCCTTGTGAGGAGCCGCCTTGCCTTAAGTGTTTTAGTAAACCACTGGTCCCTGAACTCCCTCATCGTTATATATGTCCCAAGCAGCACCCTTCTCTTCACTTCGGGGCCGAATGACTCGCTTCTTGCATTTGAAACAGATGAAACCAAATCAAGGTTTGTGTTTGCAGGATGTCCGTACTTGAAGCCGTCGAATTTCTGCATTGCGGAAGAGAATTCCGCGCACATCTGTAAATAGTATAGGGGAACGGACATGCTCGCAGTTGGAATTGACGCCTCAATTATCTCCGCGCCCTGCTTTTCCAGCTTTTTGAACGAATCCTTTGAAATTCTTTCAACCGCATCATTTGACTCCTCCATAAACTCCTTGAGAATTGCTATTTTGTATTTTGAAATGTCCCTGTCAATTTCTGAAAGCTCAAGCTTTTTGTTGCATGCAGTATCATTTTCATCCTCGCCGGAAATTACCGAAAGCAAAAGGTGTGCACCGTAAATGTCTGGAGAAACAGGGCCTATCTGGTCAAGAGACATGCCCATGTCAATGAGCCCGTATCTGGAAACCGTGCCGTAAGTGGACTTTCCACCAACTACTCCGCAAAAGGATGCAGGGCATCGTACGCTCCCCCCTGTATCGCTTCCAATTGCAAGGTCCGACATGCCTGCCGCTACAGACGCCGCGCTTCCGCCCGAGCTTCCTCCGGGCACATAGTCAGTATCCAGTGGGTTTCGGGTTGGGTAGAATGAGGATTTTGTGTTGTCTGAGCCGCATGCAAATTCGTCCATGTTGGTTGTTGCAATTATTATCGCACCCTCTGAGAGGATTTTTCTTACTGCTGTGGCAGTGTAGGGTGCGGTGTAATTCTCAAGAACTTTGGAGGAGCAGGTTGCCCTTTTGCCTTCAATACACGTGTTGTTTTTTACCGCAACCGTAAGTCCTGCAAGCCTGCCTGGTTTTTCTCCGGATTTTATCTTCTCGTCAATTTCCTTGGCCCTTTTTCTGGCTTCTTCGGGAAAATAGTCAATAATCGCTTTTATCGCGGGCTCCTTTTGCTCTATGTTCTGGATGCATTTTTCAACATTTTCCCCGGCCGAAAGAGAACCTGAATTTATGCCCTCAAGCTTTTCCTTTGTAACCATAAAACCACTAAACCCTTGATTTTGGGGCGACCATATGCCTCCCGTCTTTTTTCGTGAATAGCTCGACAAACCTGTCAAAATATTCGCATTCCTTCACTTCATCCTTCCTGAATTCGTGCTCCTGCCTGCTAGGGTAGTGCATTTCAGTTTCCTTGTCAAGCCCCTCGGCTTCGTTTATCTCTGAGAAGGAGTCAAGTATGTCCCTCATTTCCTTCTCAAACTTTTTCTTCTCCTCATCAGTAAGCCTCAGCCTTGCAACAAGGGAAACCTGGTCTATTTTGAAATCCGATTCGCTCATTAAAGCACGCTCATCGTAAAGTAATCGCTTGCAACCTCCAGGTATTTCCTGGAAAGAAGCTGGCTAATATTTAGCAGCTTTAGTTTTTTAATATAGGGGGTGAAGTTTTCGGGCACGCCAATCTTTGAAGGGTCTTTAATTGCGCTTTTTACTATTGACTCAGGAGTGCAGTATTTCCTTTCCTCTATCGCAACAACTCTATTATGCTCGATGTGGAGGTTCATAGCATTTTTGTGAGATTTCACGAAATGCTCGCAATCGGCTCTCATGCTAACTTTTGGGCCTGCTACTTTTTTTACACACGGAAGCTGGGGGAAGAGAAGTTCATAGAGTATTAGGCAATTGCTTCCATCTGTCCAATAATAGTAGCCAAAAATTTCAAAATCATTTATTTGCAGGGCTTTTCCAATATTTAGGGCAGTTTTCTTGAGCTGGGGCCATAATATGTCGTCAACAAGCTCTGGTGAATTGAAATTAAGAACCAAAAGCTTTGTGTTTCTTTTCTTGATTAGCTTTTTCAACTTAGATGGGGCGTGAATTGTTTTCTTCTTGAAAAAGAAGCCCATCGAAGGCTTTTTAAGAAACTGCCTGCATGCGAATATGAACCTGTTTAGGGATGTGGAGGAAACAACTGCTGCAACATTTCTTGAAGGGTCGATTGGATCGATTACAATCATTGGCGAGTCAAAAAGCATGGGAAGGTCTTTTTTCTTGTGGTGCGATTCAATGTCAATTACTGGCCTGTCCCAGTCTAAAGCTTCTTCCATAAGTTTTTTTAGCGAACCGTATTGGAGTATTAAAAGTTCGCATAAATAGCCGGAAAATCCTTCTATTTTGAGCTCCGCGCCATATACTCCGAGCGTTTTTGTGAATTTTTTTAGAAGGCGGACATCGCGCCTCATCTTTGGAGTAATAGTGGAAATGACATATTTTGCATGGAGCTGTGAGCGGTCTACTGAAGAGCCCTTTTCTGAAATGTCATCTATTTTGAAGCATGGCACAATGTCCACTTTATGCCCGTCAACTTCTGTTCTCAGGTAAGGATGTTCTGCGTAGTGTATTGTCCAGGGATTTGGGGAAACTGCCTTTTTTGCATATTCCAGCCCAAGAGACGACATCTCCCGGTGGGAATATTCCTTGGGGAAAAGAAGAAATACGTCAAAATCGCGGGAGTGCCTAAGATTGGTTTTCTTGGCCATAGAACCCATCATCCCAATTTCAACAAAATTGGGCACTCCCTTTTCCAGCATTTGGTTTATTTTTCTGGAAATTCTTTCATCGCGCTTCTTTTCAGGCATGCTCGGCTCTATCCTTTTTGCCACTTTCCTGAAAATCTCTTCAGCAGTTTTTCCCATAAAGAGAGTACGTTAAATAGGTTTTTAATTTAAACGAAGTTATTGAACGCATTTGATAGGGCCGGGCAGGCGATGGAAATCGCATATTCCCACATGGGTTCTGCCGCCCGCCCGGGCCCTGGCTGTTCCGCAAGGATAGTTTTGCATGAATTTCATTCAGGCAGATTCAAAAGCTGCCCCATCAGTAATCTTCTCAAACATCTTTACTCCTTGCTCATATTTCTCTTCAGAAATGGGAACGTCACCGAAACGAAGAATACCTCCATGGAGGTGGTGGTTTTTGAGGTTAATTTTAAATGCGGCAAGAGGGTCGCCCTCCACATCTCCCGGAGAGATTCTTTTGTTCAATTGATTGTAATCTTTTTTAAGTTCCTCAATATGTTTCGTTTTATCTGAATTAATTATGGATGTTATTTCATCTTCGATTTGCCCTAGTTCTCCAATTAGATTTCTCATGTTCTCGGTTGGCGAATATTCCGAATAAAAGGCCGAAACAGGGAATAGGTCGGGTGAATACGAACGGGAGGATATGAACTCCTCCCAAGTGTTTCTCCTGGCGTCGTCGATGTTGGAGTAAATAATCTCCCGTTGCCCAAGGTTTTCAAGAATATATGAAAGGTAAACAACCTGCGCGAATGCCTCCAGGGGAATTGTTCTTGCAGTTTTGTCATCCTGAATCTGTATGTCTACTTTTTCGCCACTGGGGGAGTTGTACATATATATGTTGAATTCCGAATCAGGCAATCCGCTTTCGGCAACTTTTCTTATTGAATTTAGGAATGCCTCCTCTTCTTGCCAGTATACTTGCTTATATCTTGACTCTGCCTGTTCTTTCCTTCCATCAACTTCTGATTTGAATTCCTCCAAGCTTTGCCTGTTTTTTGTTCCGCGTGTCGCCTTTATGTATTTCCTCCAAACTTCAAGGGACTGCATAAAAATGTCTATTGAGTTGATTCTTGTTTGAAGCGCATGGTGGAGGGAATCCTGCTCTCTTTCAATAAGGTGATGCAGCAATTCTTCGGATTTGTCGATTTTCCCTTCCTTGGAGAGTGCATTCCCATCTCCAGACCTCATAATTTCCGCCCTTGCCTCAATTGCCTTCTGCTTGAGATTTTCCTTAAGCATATCCGAGGATTTTCTAATATGGCCATCCTTTCCAATGTAATTTGAGATAAATTCCATTTCATCTTCATGGGAATCGCACGCAGATATGCCGGAATAAATTTCCACCTCAAGTTTTCCAAACTCACTAAGAACTTGGAACCTGTCAAACCCATTGAGAGGAAGTGTTCCCGAGAACTCTCCTGAAACATATTCGGAATCAATCATTGATTTTATTGTTTCCGCTCTTTTTTCAAGCGACTCCCTGTCCGAATCAGAAATTGCGCTTATTGAGGAAAGCATTTCTGCAGTGTAAAGCAGGGGAAGCAGGTAGTTCATCGCGGGAGAGCGGTAGAGCCCATCGATTAAATTAACGAGCTCCTTTTTTTTGCCATCCAAATCAGAGAATTTCGCCTCTGCTTCCGATAGCTGAGTTTTTACCTCGTGCACTTTATCCGCCAACTCATAAAACGCGTCCTTCTTTTTGTTAAGCTTGGAAAGCTTTCTGTTGACTTTTTTTCTGAACTCCTCCCTGTCGTCTCCTTCCTCAAGCACTTCATCATAGGGATCAATATCTCCTTCGCCCCTGGAATTTTCTCCCATGTCGTAAAGTGCAACTATTATTGAAACTGTCTTATACTCAACAAAATGAGTCCTCCCATTATCTTCCATTTCCTTTTTCTTTTTCCGGTATTTTTCTTCATAATGATTGGAAAGTTCCAAAAGCCCCTTTTTTTCATTTTTCATCTGCATTGAAAGCCTGTTAAATTCATTTTCTAAAGGAATTACTTCATTGTTTCTTTCTTTCTCCAGCGTTAAAAATTCATCGCGCAGGGGGCGTATCTTTTCGTAAACAAAGTTCCCGGTTG
>CAYTXD010000014.1:0-11528 GCA_964441305.1 Microcaldota archaeon | reverse complement strand
TGTGACTGGAGTTCAGAGTGTGCTATTCCGATCTGCGCTATTTTCCATGCCTCGTCAAGAACAACAAAAAGCTTCAGCCCCTTCTCCGGGCTCCAACCCTCGTCCCTCATCCTCTCCTTGAGGAACTGCAGTATCGTAAGCCCTGCCAAACTTCTCATCTCTTCGCTTGGCAGCTTGTGAAGGTCAATGCAAACCAGCCCCGCATTGGTGAGCTTATCCAACTCTATTGTGCTTTTTCTGGCAAAGTAATCCCTGCCCGGGAGAGTGAACCCCCTCACCTTGTATGCCGCCTGCTCAAGCTCATCCTTCTTGAATGCCGTGTCTGCCTTTTTCACGTTCTTCCTCAATATCCTTTCCACATCAACAAGCGTCGGCGCTTTCTTTTTCCTTCCCTTCTGCTTTTTCCTGTCAAGCTCAAATCCCGCCCTCTCGTACGCTTCCTCAATTGCCTCTTCAATGAACCTTTTCTGGTAAGGGGATTCATAGAGGTTTATCAAAATATCAAGGGAGGACATTATCTGCTTCACCCTGTCCGCGGGGCTTGCCCCTCCCAAATCAAGGAGGTTTATGTAATCCCCTTTTCCAAGCGAAACTATTTTCCCCCCAACCTGTCTGACCCATTCATCATACTCTCCCACCCAGTCAATTATCAGTGCATTGGAGTTCCAAACCAGGCTTGCGCGGGTGAGAAAAGTTTTAACCAAATACGATTTTCCCGAACCGGTAATCCCTATCACCCCTATATGGGGATTGGTGAGCTGCTTGAAATCCCAGAACACCGGCATTTTCATGAGCATGCTTCTCCCAAGGTAAATTGAATCGGTTGGCGAACCGATAAGGTATTCTTTGGGCGGCTCGGGAGGACTGACGAATATCCTCCTTGCAGCCAAATCCCTGCTCAAAATTTTCTGCTTTTTCAGTGGCGTAAACATCAGAACACCGCATCCTCCACTTCCCCCCTGGTGGAGGGTATTGCATACTCCCACTCAAAGCATTTTTTCATATCTTCCCCAACCAGGGGAAGAACTTCAACATTCAGGGAGTTGGAAATTATCGAGCTCATCTCCTTTGCCTGGTTTTTCACCTTTGCTATTGCATCCTCCTTGCTGTGGCTGCTTGCAGTAGTCATTGCATATGAAATAACCTCCATCGGCCTTTCACCTTTTGTAAGCCGGTCCAGCTGCCTGTTAATCGCAGTAATTTCCCTCTCCAGCCGCACCATGTCCGCTTCGTTTGCGCTACCTTCGCTGTTCGCAATCCTCGCCTTCTGGGTTTCCAGTTCGCTCCTTTTTCCCTTAAGCTCATTTGTGTATTTAGAAACATCAACAACAGAGGTGATTATCCCAAGCTTAATTACATTCCTCATGTTTGATATCGCCCTTTCGAAATATTCCACCAGCAGCGCCTTGTCCTCCTCGCTTTTTTCCGTAACAGAGTCATAGACAAGCACCTGCATGAATGATGACGCGTGGTACTTTCCTCCGCTTCTTTTCACAATCACATCCTGCCCTGGAGGTATCTCGTAATTATCCCTGAACTCGACAATCCTCATCCTCTTTGTCAATGCAGGCACAAACAGGTATCCCACCTTCCAGAAAACCGCGCCCGCAAAAACAAAAAATGCGGCAACAATTCCGAAAAGCGGGTTACCTGAAAGGAACCCCACTATTGACGCCACTGCGCCTATTATTAGCGAAAGGTACGCAAATGTCTTGTTGTTCAAATCTTCCATAATCACACCTTGTCCAAAAACCCCCCGTTTATTTCAGAGCCGAAAATCTGGGCCATTTCCTTTATTGAAATGACAGTTATTATCAAATTGAAAAACGGGCCGATGAACACAAGCACAAAATATGCGGCCAGCACTTCCTGGGCGTCAACAACCGACTGCTTCAGGTCACTGACTATCCCTATCCCCCCCTCAATCATTTTGCTTATGATGTTCCTGTCCTCGTCATCCAGAACTTCTTCTATATTGGAGTCCACTTCTCCCTCCTCCACATTGCTCACTCCAAGACCTGCAGAAGACACATTCTCCATAGTTCCTGTTATGGTGGTATTGAACACATCGTGCCCCTCGGACAGGGCGGCATCCATCGAAACCACATTCAGTATCACCAGCAGCGGGAAAACTATGTAGAACCCGACCGCAATCGCAATTATCGCACCTCCAACTTTGCGGGTTATATATGCGGAGCGCAGAATCAGCCCCAATGGCAATAGCACATTGAACGCCGCCCCATTCACAAATAAGAGAAGCGCCTTCAATGCAAAAGTGAAGAAAATGAAAATGGTGGTTACTAAAATAACTATCGCCATTATATCCAGAAGGGGGACCAGCCCGTTGAGCGGAGTTATCGAGCCGGTTACCACAAAACTTGCCCCTATATTAAGGGTGGAAAGGGGTGCTGCGACACCGTACAAAATCATGAACAGGCCCGCCATTTTGCTAAGGTCCCTGTTAATCTGGTCGTAGTAGTTTATTGAATAGTCCATAGCCTCATTTGAGCTGTACTCTTCGTATCTGCTAAAGCGTTCGGAAGAGGATGGATCCCCCACACTTTCCAGCGTCAAGTCGGTAATGATAATCCCCATGAACAATACAACTGCCGAAAGTCCCGCGATGAATGCGGCGTTAATCAACTGCTGGAATATTTCGTTCCTGCCCCACTCTTCCAACTTCCTTATTCCAAAGCTCCTTCCAAGGCCTATTGCAAAGCCCGCAAGAATCACAAAAATAGTGATGATATATGTGGCTATCGTAAAAGGCTCGCCTGAGCTGATGAGCTGCTCGTAGAGAGTTTCGGCAACCACCTATACACCCTCTTTCTAGCTGCTCGTGAGTATCTTTCCGCCGAAAGTGCTTATAGTATGGGCTCCCATCGTAATCGCGGCAATAGCTATTCCACCTATCACGAACCCAAGGGCAATATGAGTGTATTTACCCCTTGTTGTTGAGGGCTGCATCTGTGCATATCCGTAAACAAAACCCCCGATTATGATAAGTATTACCGGAAGAACCTCACCCACAAGCCGAAGGTTGCTTTCCACACCTTCAAGCTCGGTCACAATATCCGGGCTTCCTGATTCCTCCTCTGCAAATACAATCCCTGACATAAAAACAGCTACAAGCACAAATAAACCAAATTTCAAAAGTAGGTTAAATTTTGCTCTGTTATGCTTTTTCAAGCACTCACCTCCGCTTTTTTTGTACACTTTCTTGTATTTAAAATTATCCCTCCCACTTTCCACCATTAATAAACAACAGAATATTTTATATATTCCCATTCATTTACTTATTTGTGACAGACGCAAAGCAGATTTTGAAGGCAGTTTATTCCGCAAAGGAGCACCCAGATTATCTTCTATACCCCTTTATGCTAATGCTTGCGGTAGGGCTTGCTTTCGGAATCGCATTGTTCGCGGCAATCATTTTTGGTCTTTTGGCATCCCTTCTTTTGCCCAGCCAACCAACGGCATTGGTTTCAGTCGCCTTGGCCCTCTTCTTACTTATCGGCTTTTTGCTTTCATTCCTTTTTGCAACTCCACTTTACTTCGCCTTTCTTAGAAAGGCATTCTCCCATCTCGGTTTCTCAACCCGGCTGGAGGATACATTCTTCCCTATTCCAGATGCAGTTTCAATTTACAAATTCTCAGCACTCCAGCTCATTACTCACATGTTCTGCTGGATTGATGTCCGCGCTCTTGCAGTCCAAGTTCTTTTCTACCTGTCAATAATTTTGCTTGCCGCGGCAGCAATATTCATGGGCCAGCAGATTTCCCAATATGTTATTTACATCGCCCCGATACTAGCAACCATTGCAATACTATACTCAATAATACAATTCTATGTTTCGACAAAACTCCTGCTTGCGCCTGCGGTTTACAGCACCGAAACACTTATGGGCGAATCCGACTGCCTTTTGAAAAGCTGGGAGATGGTTAAGGGCAAATTCTGGGAGCTTTTCCTCCTTAACAGCGGGCTTTCCGCAGGACTGCTTTTGCTGGTTTACCTCCTGTTCAACATTTTCCAGTCCATCCTCTGCGTGTCATTCATTGCGGGCATCATCTCATCCTTCATAACTCCAATAATATATGTTGTTTCATATGCTTCAATATTCAAAATCATAAAGAGCTGAACCTATGGCAGATGTAAGAAAAATAGTAAACGACCTGTTTTCCCGTGTTCCGGACGGCAATTACTATGCTGCCTACTTTGCGGCAAGGGTTGCAGTATTGCTTCCCATCTCTCTTATTGCCGGAGGCGCCGCATACCTCTCCATGGGCTCGCCATTTGCACTTATAGTCATTCCGCTTGCAGGAGTTTTCGCATTTCTTTCATTGGCAATCCTACTCCCGCCAATTTACTATGGCATGCTCCAAAAATCCCTTGTTGAGCTCGGATTTGGAGGGAAGCTCTCTTCAAACGTCTATCCAGTTAAAGATGCGCTTCGCATCTTTGCCCTCAACATCCTTATTTTCCTTACTTACCTTTTCAACTGGCTGGACAAGAGGGTTCTCGCGGCACAGCTGATATGCTACGTAATGCTAATTTTGCCTTTAGGCATTTTGTTGGCCGCATTTTTCGCGGGAGGGGATACGGCAGCTGCATTTGCAAACATCTTCTCTTCCATTTTCAGGATATTCTTAGGCGTAGTTGCATCTGCAATAGGTATTTTACTGGTATATACCGGCACAAGGATTTCCCTTGCACCCCAAATATACATTTCCAGGAAGGATTCGTCAATAACTGGCTCAATAAAGGAAAGCTACAAAATGACTGAAAAGAGGTTTGTTGAACTTTTCATGTACCTCAACATTCCCGCAATAACCACCCAATATCTACTTTCATTATCTGTTGGAATTCTGGTCTTTCTAAGCATATTCTCTCTGGTTTCCGGCGCACCTTCGATTTCCGCAATAGCTGGCCAGGCATTGATATTTGCAACGGCCGGAATTCTTCTTTCCATTCTCCTGCTAATCATTTTCCATTTCATGGAGGTTTTCTCATCAATAGTAAACGCCAGAATCTTCCAGATATTCAGGAGCTCAAAGGCGGAAGAGCTCTGGCCCAACAGGGAAGAGCGGAAAGAGCCCCGCGCAAAAACAAGCGCGCCAAAAAAAGCGAAGGCAGGTGGCTCCTCAAAGCCCAAGGCAAAATATGGGGCAAAAAAACCCCCTGCAGGAAGCGCCGGAAAGGCACCAAGGAAAAAGAAATAGCTCCCAATTTTTCCCTGCGCAACCCTTTTAAAATTACACACAAAGGAATAACTCATGAAAATGCCCAAAACAGGAAAGGTTGAGAAGTACGTCCATGAGAAAATCGGCTCGGACGGCGCCATTCTTTCAATTTTAATTGACCCTGTGGACTATCCCTCCCCTAAGGAAGCGATAAAAACAGCTGCCGAGGCTTACGAGGGCGGCGCGGACATTATTGCGGTTGGCGGGAGCATTGGCGCGCAGGGGGAGCTTCTTGATTATGTGACCCGTGAGATAAACGATAATGTGGATGTGCCTATTGCACTATTTCCCGGAAACATCGCCACAGTCACAAGATATGCTGACGCAATCTACTTCATGAGTTTGCTTAACTCCAGAAACCCTTACTGGATTTCGGGCGCCCAGACACTTGCCGCACCAGTAATAAAGCACATGGACATTGAAACACTCCCAATCGGCTACATTGTTGTGGAGCCGGGCGGAACAGTGGGATGGGTAGGGGATGTTAACATGATTCCAAGGAAAAAGCCATCCATTGCTGCGGCAACCGCGATGGCTGGCGAACTTATGGGAAACAGGTTCATATTCACCGACGCCGGCTCCGCCTCATCAATGGGCCACATACCCTTGGAAATGGTAGAGGCAATCTCCAAATCAATAGATGTTCCCTACATGGTAGCGGGGGGAATAAGGACCCCGAAGGAGGCCGGCTCAATAGTGAAGGCAGGGGGCGACTGGCTCCAGATTGGTACCGCGGTTCAGGGAAAGCAGAAAGTGCTGGGAAAGACAAAATCTTTGGTTAAGGAAATAAAAAAACAGGGAAAGAAAAGAGTTTAGAATTCCCCAAGAGTTGATTGCCCTTCTTTTTCCCCGGGAATTTCCACTTCCCCGAAAACACCATCATACCCTGGAATAACATCTACTTTTCCATTCACCACGTTTCTTATCGCCTCGGCAACTTTCCTCTCGGCATATTTTCCAATCTCCTTTTCATCAGCAGAAAAAACTGAGAACTCATCCCCTATGCCATCAATAATTTTTCCATATTCTTCTTCCACCGCCTTTGTTTTTTCTCCCTTTCCCAATGCTTTGGAGATTATTTCGGGGAGGGGCGCAATGCTTTTGTACGGGATTGCACTATCTCTCTTTTCCCCTTTCTTCCTATCCGAAAGCTTTTCCACCCTGTGCATAACTCCAATAGTAACCTTTCTCTTGCAAACAGGGCAGATGTTATTCCTTTTCATCGAATCCTCCGGGCACATGCAGACACTGCAATTTCTGTGCCCGTCATAATGGTACTTCCCCTCTTCAGGATAGAATTCATATGTAAATTTGAATTTCTCTTTATCCTTTTTCCTTATAGTGCTGCAAATTTCTTCATAGCCAATTCTCTCAAGCTCAAAAACATTCGCCTCTCTCCCCAGCTTTCTGGGTGAATGTGCATCGCTGTTGGAAACAAGCGCGTACCTATCCAGGGAACTGACCCTCCAGTTCATGGGCGGGTCCGAGCTCAGCCCGGTCTCAACCGCATAAATTTTTCTACTCATTTTTCCATAGCACTCCTCAATGGAATCAAACCCGCTTTTTGCCCCCAGGGCTCCGAACCACGGGGTCCATATATGGGCCGGAATCACCATGCACTTTTCAGAAATTCCCATTACAATTTCCGCAAGCTCCTCCGCACTCATCCCAAGGGTGGGCCTCCCATCTGCCTCCAAATTCCCCCTTTTCCCCAGAATTTCATTTATCTGCTTGACAATTTCAAAATCAGGCGCAAGAACAACTGTATGAACCTTCTTCACTTTCCGGCCCACTGAAAAAACAGTGCTTATTTCCGCGCTGGGAATAAAAAAAGTTCCATTATATTCGTAAATCCCGCCACGTTTTGTGAGCTTCCCTTCCATCTCCTTAACCCAGGCAGGGTGTGTAAAATCACCAGTGCCAACGACATCTATCCCCTTTATTTTCGCCCACTTCGATATCCCCCCTACATCCATCTCCTTGCTGGTGGCCATGGAGTACTTTGAATGCACATGGAGGTCTGCCACAACTCTCATGCAAAAATTAGGAACGGAATGCTTTAAGCACTTGCGCGGGTTTACCTCTGCCAGTTTCCAGCTAATTCTGTTTATTCTCCAGGCAGCTAATACTGCCCAACTATCTCCCTATCAAGCTTATGGCTCATAAATTTTTGCACTTCCAGTGAGACAAAACCTATCGCATCCCTGATTTGCCATGGCTCCACTTCACTGTTGCCCGTAAGAATTACAACTGAATACGGCCTTATCGGGTAGACCGGCTCATTCAGGTTCATCATCGACCCTACCATTTCAAGCTGAATTATGGCTATCGAGAGGGACATTGCTCCCTCTTTATATCCTTCTTCCCCTTTTTCAAATAGGGTTACTGCCCATTTCAAATTGCTTATTATCGAAGAGTATAAGTTGTTAAGCTCTATCAGTTCATCTTCTTTTAGTTTGTCTTTGCCCTCCCAGTAATTCCGATATTGGTTAATTAAATTTTCCAGCTCTACTAATGAGTCTTTTTGTTCACTGTTGGGCTCCTTTCCCTCTGCCGCTTCAATCTGCTTTTCACAGTATTTAACCATCATGTTAACTCTTGCCCTTAGCAGGAAATTGGCAAGATTTTCGTCTTTTGTTGATAAGTATGTCAACATCCTCAAATCATATTCGCTTATCGGCTTTTTCTCTTCGGCAACATTTCTCATTTTGACTGCAAGTTCAATTAGCTCATTTCCTATTTCATGTCCCTCATTCTGTGCGTAAGAAAGAAGATTGTTCATTTCAATTACTTTTATCATCTCTTTTCTGTAATCCCTTTCCTTTCTAGTTATGAACTTCTCCTCCCCGTTCTTAACAATCCCAATACCTCCGTAAGAGTCCCCTATCCTACCACACAGGGAGTATTTATCCCCCCCGTATCTCATGAACCGTGCAATTGTTTCATCCCTCTCCTCCCCAATTTTCAAGATATCCAGCATAAGCTCCCTCCAATATGGGGAGCCAATAGGTTTTTTCTTTCCAGGTCTTGGAATGCGCTTCAGCATCTCAATCAAATCATCAGCGTAAATTTCTGTTTTTTCAAACTCCTTCCATTCCTCTCTTGACTCCCAATCATATTTTTCAGGTATCTTAACTTTCACCATCGCCCTGAACCCAAGCCCCTTAAGCCTTCTGTTCACTTCATCTTTTCCAATTAGCTCAAAAGCTATGCGGTTTGCCGCGGAATTGCTATCACTCCCCTCTGTTTCAAGCATTTCCCTGATAAGCGCATTGAACTCCCCAAGAGATATTTCTTTCCCCTCCTGGAGTTTTACCTTTGCCTCATCCTCGCCCCCTTTAGGGTATTGCTCATCCAGAAAATTCACTGCCGCAATTGCAATCGGCAGCTTTATCAAATCTGCAGCCGGAAACGGCTTTGTTCCCGCAACTCCTTTTTTCAAAAGTTCCCCATTCTCTGAACTCACTTCCATACTCTCCCCGCTGTGGAAGTCAAAAACCAAAACAGTCCAGTCCGCCATATTTATTATTTTATCATCAGTTTTGTAAACCGGATTCCTATTCATCATCTTCTCGATTCTGTTCCTCAGCCCCCTGATATACTCAAGCCCGTAATCCTCATCCATGCCGAACTCGCTTGTTATTTTGCTGAATTCTGCGCTCCTTTCATTGTATTTTTCGGAATATGCTTCTCTTGCTTTCCTCAAATCAGAGCTAATTGAATAGTATTCTGCGCCCTTTTTTCCAATTGCACCTGCAGCAAGAAGGCTAACCAAGACTGCCATTGCCTTGAACTTGTTGATCCTTCCAACCTTTTTCAGGAACGGCTCCTTCCTAAGTGATTTGAGGGTTTTGTGGTATCCCCTATTGCCTGGGCTGGGGCCATTTCCTTTAGCAAACGCCATGCCTAAATTATGGCTTATTATGTTTAAAAATGTTGTGGCAAGGGTTGGGGCATAGTGTCTTTATTCACTAAAAGATTCGGGTTGTTTCCCATTACTTTTTTATTGCGGTATTTATTCCCCCAAGCTTCGCGCCCATACACGGCCTTTTTCCATAATATCTCACGCATGTTGAAAATGTGAGTTGCTTAAGAAAAATATTCCTCCCAAAGTTCATGCCTCTAATCCCTTCCTCAAAAAGCCCCATTATTCTTTCCCTTTCCTCCCTTCCTTCGACTTTCGGGTCCACGCTTATTTTAAGCACATTTCTCTCCCCATCCTCAAACTCAAACCTGAAACCAGCGGCAAACTCCTCCCCCGTCCCATAATTTTTGAAGCGGTATGCCCTTTCCTCAATTCCATCCTTCCTAAGGTTTAACTGCGCGCCATCTTCTGAAGGGAGCACCCTTCTGGTGAACCCAATTCCCTCTTCAAGCATGCCGAGCATGTAAAATGCAACAGATTCCGCACCTATGCTGAATTCCTTTCCATCTCCAAAATCCTTCTCGCCTTCTCCCCCTTTCCTCGCTTTAACCCTGAAAAGAAGCATCTCAATTTCCTGCGCGCCGTTTCCCACAAAACCACCGTGTTTATACCTGCACAAGCATGTTTTTATCTTTATCTCTCTTTTTCGAAGGACTATTAAACTTTAGCCGAGTTACTCTGGCATGGCAAACATCTTCCGCTCTCTTGACAGCGAGGATTCCGTGTTCAGGGACGAATCAGTGCTAATGCCTGACTACTTGCCCGACGAGCTGTCCCATAGGGAGAAGGAGATAAAGGAAATCGCATTTTCCCTCCGCAATGTTTCAAAAGGGAAGAGGTGCGAAAATCTGGTGCTTGTGGGCCCGTCAGGAACAGGAAAAACCTCCTCTGCAAAATACGTCCTTCGCCATCTTACTGAATACACTACCCGCGCAATTCCAGTTTACATAAACTGCTGGGAGGTCTCCACAAGGTTCGGAATACTCAATGCAATCTGCTCAAAGCTGGGAGAATTTCTTCCAAGGAGAGGGATTGCAACAGATGAAATAACCCAGAGGATGGTTTCTGCAATTAAGCGCGAGAAAAAAGTGCCGATAGTTGTGCTAGACGAGATTGACAGGCTTTTTGCAACCCAGCACAATGAGGAAAAGGTGCTTTACGATTTGGTGCGCGCAAATGAAAACTACTCAATTGACATCGGAATAATAGGCATAACCAATTCCGAAAGCTTCCTTTCAAAAGTTGACAGGAGGGTTCGCTCATCCCTTGCGCAAAAATCCGTTCATTACTCAAAATACACTCCGGGGGAACTGAAGGACATTTTAAACGAGAGGGCAAAGCTATCCTTCCTCCCCGGAAAGCTTGAAGACGAGGTGATACCTCTCTGCGCTGCAATCGGCGCAAAAAACGGGGGGGACGCCCGGCTTTCAATAAACGTCCTTTGGCAGGCGGGAAAGCAGGCGGAGCGCGGAAGCGGAAAGAAAGTTACAGTTGACCATGTAAAGAAAGTGAAGGAGTCCGCGATAAAGGACCGCTCAATGGACTTCACCCGATTTTCGGATATTGAAAAGAAGATAATTTCAGTAATTAATGAACAGGGGCAGATAGACAGCGGGGAGCTTTACGAAAAGCTTGATGGGAATGAAAGAACAATAAGAAATTACGTAAAAAAACTTGAAAAGCTTGGAATAATCGATTCGGTAAATGTAACAAAAGGCCAGGGAAAGACGAGGGTATTCAAGATTAGGAAACCCTTATAAATGCTAAACGAGTGAATGCACTCGTGTGGATTTCTCACACTTTGAAGGTGATTACTCATGTCAAACTGGACAGAACTTAAGGTAGCAGAGGCATTGCAAAATGACGTTGGAAGGGGTTTGGTAAGAATTGACTCCAAGGCAAGGGAAGCGCTCGGAGTGCAGACCGGAGACATTGTTGAATTGAAAGGAAAGCGCTCCACTGCCGCATTGGTGTGGCAGGCACACCCCCAGGATGAGGGGCAGAGCATAATCAGGATGGACGGCTACCTGCGCCAGAATGCGGGAGTAGGGTTGGGGGACAGGATAAGGTTAAGGAAGGCCGAACTAAAAGAATGCAAAAAGCTCGTTCTCGCTCCCACCCAGCCCATAAAATACTCGCCAGGTTTTGACCAATTTGTAAAAAAGAAGCTTATCGGAAGGGCGATTACAAGAGGGGACACAATATTTGTCGGAGTGCTTGGAACTTCATTCCCCCTGGTTGCAGCAGTTGTCCAGCCGCAGGGAATAGCAATGATCAACGAGTCCACCGAAGTAATACTCAAATCCGAGCCGCTCAAGGAAATGGCGGCAATACCCTCCATCTCATATGAGGATATTGGGGG
>CAYTXD010000013.1:0-11904 GCA_964441305.1 Microcaldota archaeon | reverse complement strand
TGAACTCAACTGAATATGAAAAATCATCAGGCCATTCATAATTGAAGCCGCGGATTGTTGACTCTTTTGAAAGCTCTTCATAAAGGGGCACCAGGAACCCTATTTTCAATATTTGGGTTGCAAGCATCTTTCTAATTTCCGAAAGCTCCTTCCCCTCCATCCTTCCCATCACTTCAGTTGTTATGCCGTTTATCTCCTTAAAAATCTCTGCAATTCTCCCCAGGTTCGGATTGCCGTGCTTTCCAGCCTCTTCCTCATTCCCATACTTGTTGTAAACCATTGCCCCCAAGAATTCCTTTGCATCCCTGAGCTCGTAAAGCAACCCGTCTATTCTTCTTGAATCATTTTCGCCAACCATCTCTTTTACTTTGGGGTGGCATTTTAGTGCATGAACTGCTAAATAGTTGGTCGCCCTGTCAGAAAGCACATTAGCCAAAGATACATACCTCACAACCCTCTGCCTTCCGCTAAGCTGGTCCAGCATGGGGCTCATGTTAAAAGGGGCCGCGCCCGCAGCTTTTTCCGCGGGCACAGGGCTATAAAATTTGCCTCCCATAAAAACCGAAAAATTAAGACATAAAAATAATATAAATGTTGCTATTGGTGTTTTTTCAGTATTTTAAGAACATCCTTTGCCTTGCCGTCAGTCTTAAGCGCAGTGCTCTTGAAATGCGTCCTTGAAACATTCTTGCCCATCTTTTCAAGCCCTTCTATTACTTTATCAGTTTTCGGAGCAACCAGACCATGCCTGTCGCACATCCGGTGTATGTCATAGTAAAACGGCTCAGCCCCAATCTCTCCCTTTATCAATGAAAGCAATTTAGCAATTTCCTTTTTCTTCCCGTACTCCCTCTCCTCATTCAACTTCTCCATCCCTCCAACAAACTTTTTCTCCCAAAGCCCCCAAGCCAAAGCATTCCCGCATGCTCATGCTGCACCCCGCAGGAGCACTTTTCCCTCACTCCAAACCCAAAATTCCACTCCCTCTCAAAGCATTTTGAGCACCATGAAACAATACCCATTTTTTTTACGCTTTCCACCGCCTTCTCAGCACCCCTCTCTAACTTAAGGACAACTTTGAAGTAATGCTGGCGGGAAAGAGTGAAAAGAGGCACAAGCCCAAAGTCAAATTCACCTGCAACCCTTGCAATCTTTCCAAGCAAAATTCTTGCCCCAACCTCATGGCAGAACTCATTGTTTAGCGGCTTGGAACCATAATTTTTCAGGCATGCCTTTGCATGAGCCCCGCACAAAACCGCAGTATCTGTAGCAGTAACGGACAAATATCCCTGTTTCTCCCTTGAAAAGCTCCTTACCGCATCATAAAGAAACGGGACGGGGGAGCCGAAAGGGTCTATTTCCACCAGGTCAAAAGAATTTTCAAAAAGAAATTCATTGACATCCCCCTGAAAAATCTCACACCCTTTCATTCCATTCTTTTTGCAATTACTTTCCACCGCTTTTTCCGCCTTCTTGCTCATATCCGCAAAAGAAACTTTCCCTACATTCTCATTCTCCCCTTTGTACCGGATCCCCCTTACTCCTGTTGCGCAGAATGCGTCAAGCACATCAAGTTTTTCTTCAATTGCGCCAACTGCAAGAGAGCTAACATCCCTGCATAGCTCCATCCTTTTATTGAAGAAAACCCCCTCCGGCACCTCAATTTCCGCCTTTCCCTCGTCAATTTTCATCCATTGCACCCTTTATTTCCACAAATAATAACTTTTAAATAATTTCAAGTGTAAATTCACTTATGGAATTTAAAAGGGTTCACAAGCCACCTTCAGGACAGGAAAAGCCAGGGCCCAGAAGCAAGAAAAAATGCACATTACTAAAGAGGGGAAGATTTCCAGACATTCTTGAATTCTCCTCTCGTTGCATTCCCAAAAGGAAAAAACGGGATAAAGGGAATTCCCTCCAAAACACCCCCGAAACTCACGAGTTCCCGACAATGAAAAGAAACAGAAAATTAAGGAATGCAGGAATTGCAGTAGGAATTGCAGCCGCAACCGCACTCGCGGTTTTCGTATGCTATGAATCGGTGAGACTTTCCATAGGCCTGGTTAATCATTTCTCTGCAGAATTTAAAAATTTCATTCGCAGCATGCCTCCAGGGCCATTTTCCTTTTGGAAAGATATTTAATCAACGCACGCATATATTTTTTCATGGAAAAGCAAATTTCACCTTCGGAAGTTTCCGGCGCAATAGCCGCGCCCCCCTCCAAGTCCTACTCCCACAGGGCAATAATCTGCGCATCTCTTTCAAGCGGAAAGTCAGTTATAAAGAACTGCCTCAAAAGCGCAGACCTGAATGCGACAATTGATGCATGCAGGGCATTCGGCGCGCAAATTGAAGAAAAGGACGGCCTAATCGAAATTTCAGGCACATTCCCGAAAGCACCCGAAAGCGAGGTAAACTGCGGGGAAAGCGGCTCAACCATCCGTTTCCTGATACCGGTTTTCTCCCTTGCAAAAGGAAAGGCAATACTTGCCGGAAAGCCCGGGCTCTGCAAAAGGCCGATGGGCCCGGTACTCGATGCTCTTGAAATGATGGGGGTCCAGACAGGTTCGGATGAGGGCTGCCCACCAGTTCAAGTTACCGGCCCTCTCAATGGGGGGAAGGTTACAATAGGGGGAGACATCTCTTCGCAATTCATTTCCGGATTGCTTTTCGCCCTGCCCATATGCGAAAACAGCTCATCAATAACAATTACTGAGCAGCTTGAGTCCAAGCCCTACGTGGACATTACTCTCGAAGTTTTAAGCAAATTCGACATCGAAATAAACAGCACGGCAGACATGGCGTTTTTTGACATTCCTGCAAAACAGGCGTACAATGCAACCGATTACTCAGTCCCTGGCGACTTCTCCTCTGCCGCATTCTTCCTCTGTGCGGGAGCTATTTTTGGGAAGGCATCAATCGGCAACCTAACCATGCGCACAATGCAGGGGGACAAGGAAATAGTGAACATACTAAAAGAAATGTGCGCAGAAATAAAAGTTGATGAGAAAAAAGAGTCCATAACCGCAAAAAAATCCCAACTCAAGGGAATGGAAATAGACGTTTCCAACATGCCTGATTTGGTGCCGATACTTGCAGTGCTCGGCTGCTATGCAAAAGGCACAACAAAAATAACCAATGCATCGCGACTTAGGATTAAGGAAAGCGACCGCCTCTCATCAATCGCAACAGAACTGAAGAAAATGGGCGCAAAAATAGATGAGCACGATGACGCGCTGACAATAAAGCACTCAAAGCTAAACGGCTCCGCGCTTGACTCCCACAACGACCACCGGATTGCAATGGCATGCGCAATTGCCGCATTGGGCGCGGAAGGAAGCTCAACTCTCGCCGGCGCGGAAGCGGTGAAAAAAAGCTATCCTACTTTTTGGGATGATTTTGAAAAGATCACATCCATGCGCTAAACAAACATCTTCTCGCCTCATTCCTTCCAATCGCATAACATTAAATACTCCTGCCTCAAATGCTAAAACATGGGAATCATGGAATCCTTGAAAAAAAGGGCAAAAGGCCTCAAAAAAAGGGTTATTTTTCCTGAGGGGGAGGACGAAAGGATAATTGAGGCCGCGGCAAAGGCTGCGAAGGCAAAAATGATAAAGCCCATTCTGGTGGGCCGAAAAGAGGAAATTAAGAAGATTGCAAAAGAAATCGGCTCAAGCCTGTCCGGATTCGATATTATGGATCCGCAGGAAAGCAAAAAGCTTTCAGAATACTCCTCCCTTTACTCCAAGATTTCAAAAACAAGCAAAAAAACATCGATGAAAATAATGCAGCAGCCAATATTTTTTTCCGCGGCGGCACTGAAATCCGGAGATGCGGACGGCATGATCGGCGGGCTGGTATACACTTCGGGGGATTTCATATCCGTATGCAAGTCAGTAGTGGGAATGGAGAAGGGAATTAAAGTCCCTTCCAGCTTTTTCATAATGGACATCCCGGGCTACAAAGGGGGAGAAAAAGGCGTGCTGCTCTATTCAGACGCTTCGGTCAACCCATCTCCCAACGCAGAAGAGCTTGCGGACATTGCCGTTTCAACCGGAAGGACTGCAAAGGCGCTCCTGGGCTGGGAGCCGAGGATAGCGCTGCTCTCATTCTCGACAAAAGGCAGTGCGGAGCATCCAGATGTTGATAAAGTCGTGCAAGCTGCCAAGCTGGCAGGCAAAAAGGCAAAAGGCATGAAAATAGACGGGGAGCTGCAGGCCGACTCCGCGCTGGTCCTTTCCACCGCAAAAAGGAAAATAAGTGGCGGGCCGGGGGACGTTGCAGGCAGGTCCAATATCCTTATTTTCCCCGACCTTGATGCGGGCAACATATCCTACAAGCTCACCCAGATACTTGCAGGAGCAAATGCGTATGGGCCCATACTGCAGGGGTTTTCCAAGCCGCTCAGCGACCTTTCCAGAGGGGCAAAAGTGGAGGACATACTTGGCTCAATAGCTGCAGTCGCGGTAATTTCTGAGAGAAGGGGTAAAAAATGAAGAAGATACTTGTGCTGAACTGCGGAAGCTCGTCAATAAAATATAATCTTTTTGACAAGAAATTCAACAGCATACTCCACGGCGTTATTGAGAGGATTGGCAAAAAGGCGAGGCTAGTCCATTACAGGGGGGAAAAGGAGCTCAAGAAAAAGGCAGATGCCGAAAGCCACGCAAAGGGAATAAAGCTCATGCTGGACCTCCTTCATGATGATGAATGGGGCGGCATCAAGAGGGTGACTGAAATATCAGTGGTAGGTCACAGGGTAGTGCACGGAGGCCAGATGGCAAAAACCTCGCTTGTGTCAGATGTTGCGTTGAATTATCTTCGCGATTTCAAGATTCTTGCCCCACTCCACAATCCCCACAATATCACTGGCATAATGGAAACCAAAAAGGCGATGCCGACAGTTCCCCAGGTGATGGTATTCGACACTGCATTCCATCAGGCCATGCCAAGAAAGGCATACATGTACGCAACCCCTTACAATTTCTTTGACAAGTATGCAGTTAGGAAATACGGGTTCCACGGAACATCCCACAAGTATGTTTCCCAAAGGGCGGCAAAAATGCTGAAAAAGAAAGAGCCGAACCTCATAACCTGCCATCTCGGCGCAGGCTCCAGCCTTGCAGCGGTAAAGAAAGGAAAGTGCATTGATACCAGCATGGGTATGACTCCCCTCGAGGGGGTGATGATGGCAACAAGAAGCGGGGACATAGACCCCGCAGTTCTCCAGTACCTGGTGAAAAAGTATGAGTTTGATTATGAGGAGCTTTACGATACGCTCAACCACGAAAGCGGACTGCTTGGCATATCCGGAGTAAGCAAGGATGTCAGGGTGATAGAGGGCAGGGCGGATAAGGGAAACGAGAGGTGCAAGCTTGCGCTGGAAATGTTCTGTTACAGGGTTGCAAAATACATAGGCGCATATGCCGCCTCGCTTGGCAAGGTTGATGCAATAGTTTTCACTGCGGGAATAGGGGAAAATTCTCCCTCCGTGAGAAAGGAAATATGCTCATACATGGGAGCCTTCGGCGCGGAGGTAGGCAAAAAGAAAAACAAAAATGCGGAAGGTGAAGCGGACATAAGCTCAAAAAAATCAAAAATCAAGCTTCTGGTAATACCTACAAACGAGGAACTGATGATAGCAAAAGAGGCATTTGATGCGGTAAGGTGATTTCTTGAATGCTTCAGGAATAGGCATAGACATAATCGAATTCTCTCGGCTGGAGAGGATACTCTCAAGCAGGGCAGGGGAAAGCTTCGTGGAAAAAAACTTCACCGAGCGGGAGGTTTGCCATTCCCGCAATGCCGCTTCCGGGCTTGCAACTTCTTTTGCAGCAAAGGAGGCAGTATTCAAGGCATTCGGGCTCGGCTGGAGTGAAGGAAAAGAAGTTGAAGTAGCGCGCCGCAAAAGTGGCGAGCCCTATGCAAGGCTGCACGGCAGGATGAAAAAAATAGCAAAAGAGAGGAATGCGGAAGTGCTGCTTAGCCTTTCCAGCACAGGGTGCTGCGCAGTGGCGGTGGCAATCGTCATTTCTTCTTGAGCTTTTTCTTTATGTACTCTATGGTTTTGCCCACTGTCCTGTTCTTCCTTGCGTCCTGCGAAGGAACCTTTATGCCGAAAGTGTTTTCAGTCGCGGCAATCAGGGCAATAACATCCACTGATTTTGCATTCAGGTCCTCCACGAAACTGGTGCCGTTCTTTATCTCGTCCGGCTTTACCCTGAAAATGTCCGCGACTATTTCCTTGAACTCCTTTTCAACGTTTGCCATTACTTCACAACCTTGAAAAGAACCACATCCATTCCCGCCTTCTTCCCCACCTTTGCCTTCACTTTGAGGGGCAGCTTTTCATTTCCCTCCCTGATTTTTTCAGGCGTGGACGCGTCAAGCCCCTCCACCATGGTCATGAAGGTCGGTCCCTCCTTTAGCTCAACCAGCCCGTAGGCGTACGGGGAATATTTTTCAAATTTCTTTGGGGGGAGAATGCTTGTGGAGTAATAGTGCACAGTCCCCTCCCCGCTTATCTTCTTGTTCTTGACTTTCCTGCTTCCGCACTCCCTGCAGGCAGTTATTGGGGGGAATGACCATTTTCCGCATTTGCTGCAATGGGTGCCTGTAATCTTTCCGTCCGCAAGCCCGCCGTAAAAATTCTTTGCTACAGTTTCCACCATCATATCACCTCTTTTTCAAAACAGTTACTGCCGCATGCATTCCGTACCCGTGGTTGTGCTGCGCCGCAAGCTCAACATCCTTCTTTATCTGCCTCTTGCCCGCCTCCCCTCTCATCTGCTTGACAATCTCATATGTCTCTGAGCCGGGAGACGCGCCGAAAGCATGCCCCTTTCCATGCCTTCCTCCTGAAGTGTTGAGCGGCTTGTCTCCGCTGTAAAGAATCCTTCCTTCATTTGCCGCCTTCCATGCCTCTCCCTTTCCGAAGTAGCCCGCGGTTTCAGATATGATTAGCTGGTATATCTGCATGCAGTCGTGTACATACAGGTAGTCCAGGTCCTTGCCCGAAACCCCTGCCATCTTGTAGGCGCCCTTGAAAGCCTCCTTGTCAATAGACCAATTGGTCGGGTCCTTGTCATACCATGGGTAATTGCTGGCAGCCCAGTGGAAACCCAATATATCAACCGGCTGCTCGCAGTGTTTTTTTGCATCTTCCCTCTTTGTTACTATATATGCTGCCGCCCCGTCAACAGTGTTCAGCGCGCTGAGAAGCCTTGTCGGATATGCAAAGAATGGGTTGTTCTTGGATTTCCAATATTCGTAAGTGTCCTTGAAGCCCTTGCCCTTTGCCGCCTTCTCCAGGCTCTCGGTAACAAACGACTTAGGGTTAAGGGAAGAATGTTTCCTCACTGCCTTGTGGACGTGGTACATTGCCTCGTCCATTTTTTCCGGCGAAAGCCCGTGCTTTTTGGCATATCCCATTGTCGGTATTGCCCCGTATGCGGTTGCTATGTCATAGCAGTGGTGGTAGGCATAAACCTGGTCTACTCCGAAATCCGTCCAGTACCAGAGGTCTGCAGGGTCGATTGCCTTCCTTTTCACCGGATTGTCGTCGGGATAGGACGAAAGCGTTTCCGCGCCAACCACAAGCACGCTGTCATATTTCCCGGATGCAACAGACATTGCTGCCATGCCCAGACCTGTGTTCATTGTAGAGCACGCGGTTGCAAAATGCAGGGCAGGCTTGTTCTGCATCCCCAGCCAGTCGCAAAGCTGGGTATGGTGGCTGTACATATGCGAGCCGTGGCTCAGCATGCTCCCGACATAAAATGCGTCAATGTCTTTTCCCCCCATGCCCGCGTCATTCATGGCTTCAAAAGCAGCTTCAGTAATCATCTCATGGAATGTTTTCCCCTTAAGCTCCGGAGTCTTCATCACATTCCCGAATTTGGTGCATCCTACTCCAACAACGGATGCCATTGGTTTTTTTGCCAAAATATCACCCCCAATAGATAAGCAGATTTCTTCCGTTGGATTTTTAAATATTTGCAGTTTCCAGAAAACACCATAGAATCTGACATGCCCTGCATTCCCCGCAAGCCGCACCATCCTCATCTTCCCTTTCTTTTGCTAACTTGCAAATTTCTAAAACTCCTGCAATTCCCCGCATTTCTGCAGGAAAATTGCAAGGGCGCAATGTTTACCTGAATCCTCTTCGAACTAATCTTATGGAAACATGAACGGGTGAAAAAGCTCACCTCTTCTTCCTAAATGCATCTATCAAACCGTGGGCGTAATTAATGCATCCCCACGCGGTAAACTCGTCCCCTTTCGCGAGGAAATGCTTGGCATCCTCGCAATAGCTTTTTGCCTGCCCGATTGCAAATTCCCTTTCCCGAGTAACTTCCACTTCCTTCACGTTCTCGTAAAACTCGCGAATGTCGCTTTCAATCCTTCTCTTTTCCTTCTCCATAGATATGTATTTAAACAGCTTATTTCATATACCTTTTCTTAATTGGTGGTTTTATTGTGGAGTTTAAAGCACATGTACTTGAAATGCCCAGTGAAGGGCTCTCGCCCACGCGCGCGTACCTGCGCGCAATAAACCTATACGGAAGGCGCCACAACTTTATTCTTGAATCAATTTTTGACCAAAATTCCACTTCGCTTTCAAAGCGCTTCTCGCGCCTCTCAATAATAGTTTGCGACCCTCTTTTAGTTATAAAAAGCAAGGGAAAAAAATGCACTCTTGAGGGAAAAATTGCAAAAAAGGTTGAAAAAGGCCTAACCGGGTACAAAAAGAAAAAAGACGGCTACACTCTTCCGGAAGGAAAAGGCCCACTAAATTTCCTCAAGGACTGCATGTCGCAAATAAGGGCCGAAACCGGTTCCTCACGCTTCTCGTTCGGGCCCATCGGCTACTGCTCGTATGACATGGTCCGCTTCTTTGAAAATCTGCCCGAAAAAATTCCTGACAAAATGGAATTTCCGGATATGTGCTATGTGCTTCACAGGAATGCGGCAATATTTGACCATTCCGGCAAAAGAATCCATTTCGTAACCCACACAATGCCAGGGGAGAAAAGCCAGCTCACAAAATTCGCAGATGCAATTCTTGAGGGAAAAGAGCTAGAAGTAAAGGAAGGGGGCAAAAGCAAAAAGGCAACAAGCAACACCACTTTTGATGAATACATAAAAATGGCTGAAAAGGCAAGAAAGCACATAACATTGGGCGATATTTTTCAGGTTGTGCTTGCAAGGAAATTCAGCGTGGAGACGGAGCGCGACCCCATTTCAATCTACTTTGACCTGAGGAAAATCAACCCATCCCCCTACATGTACTACCTTGATTACGGCGGCTTCCAGATTGCCGGCGCCTCTCCAGAAATCCACTTCAGGGTGGAAAACGGCGAAATCGAGATGAGGCCCATTGCAGGCACCAGGGGCAGGGGAAAGAATGAAAAAGAGGAAAAAGAAATTTCCAAAGAGCTGCTTAATGACGAAAAGGAGCGTGCAGAGCACACAATGCTTGTGGACTTGTGCAGGAATGACATGGGACGGGTTGCGGAATTCGGCTCAATAAGGGAGCCGGACCTTTTCGTTATTGAAAAATACTCCCATGTCCAGCATATTGTTTCCCATGTAACAGGCAAATTGAAAAAAGGAAAGGATGCCTTTGATGTTTTCCGCGCAACATTCCCCGCAGGGACAGTTTCCGGAGCGCCGAAAGTTCGGGCAATGGAAATAATCGAATCGCTTGAAAAGGAAAGGCGGGGCCCTTATGCCGGAGTTGTCGGATATTTTGACCTGAAGGGAAATGCGGACATGTGCATAACAATCAGGACTATAGTAATCAAGGACGGCAATGCGCATGTTTCGGCAGGCGCAGGAATTGTCCTTGACTCAAAGCCGAAAGGCGAATTCCTGGAAACCAGGAGAAAGGCAAACGCGTGCCTTAAGGCAATTACTGGAAAAGAGGAAGATGACTTATGAAAAAAATATTCATGGTTGACGCATACGACTCTTTCGTTTACATGATATACCAGTACCTTGGGGAATTAACAGAAGGAAAAGCGGAGATAAGGATGAGAAGGACAAGCGAAGTCACGCTAAATGAAATAAGAAAATTCTCCCCGGACTACATAATCCTCTCTCCAGGCCCGGGGCACCCGAAGGACTCGAAATTCCTTCCGGTTATTGAAGAATTTCATGACACTCCAACACTCGGAGTATGCTTAGGGCACCAGGCAATAGGGCTCGCATTCGGGGCAAAAGTAACACAGGCAAGAAAAATCCTTCACGGGAAGACCAGCCAAATTGAGCATGACAAAAAGACAATATTCCACGGGCTAAAATCCCCAATTGAGGCAACAAGATACCATTCTCTCATGGTTGTCGAACTTCCGGACTCGCTTGAGAAAAGCGCAGTTGCAAAGGATGACAGGGAGATAATGGCACTCCGCCACAAGAAATTCCCAATGGAGGGAGTACAGTTCCATCCCGAATCCGTACTCACGGAAGAGGGAAAACATATATTAAGGAACTTTCTGTCCTATTATGGGTGAATCGTATGCGCGCAATTTTGGGAGGAACATTTGAGGTGCTTCACGAGGGGCACAAGAAACTGCTTGACAGGGCGAAGGAGTACGATGTACTGATAATTGGAATAACATCAGACGAATTCGCGAACAAAAGAAAGGGCTATTCCGTTTCATCATTCGAGGAGAGAAAACAAAAAGTTCTTGACTACATAGGCAGTGACAAAAAGGTCGAAGTTTTCTCCCTGGGTGATGAATATGGCATTGCCCCGAATGTAAAAGCGGACGCAATAGTTGTTAGCGAGGAAACCAGGAGCATCGCCGAGAAAATTAATGAAATGAGAAAGGAGCACGGCCTCCCTGAGCTTGAAATTGTTTCAGTACCCATGGTGCAAGCGGAAGACGGGGGGAAATTAAGTGTTGAAAGAATAAAGAAAGGGCAAATAAGCATGGAAGGAAAGCCGATTTAGCCCTCAAGAATTTTCTCCGCCTTTCCCACTAATTTCTTTTTCTTTTCCTGGTGCTTTTTCAAATAGTTTTCAACAAGCCCTGCAACCTGCTTTTTGCATTCGCCGCACATTATCTCCCCGCCAACGCATTTTCTTTTCCTTTCCTCAAGCTTATCGTCATCCTCCTCGAAATGGAACTGCGCGAGCTCAAACACGACACATTTCTCAACCTCTCCCCCCTTTTCCTTCTGCTCCTCAACTGTCACCCTTCCACCAGTAAGGCTCCTCATCACCTTTTTCTTTGCCTCTTCCGGGCTGTCCCCGAGCGTAATCATGCTCGCCGGGTCCCTTTTGCTCATCTTCTGCTCACCTGAAAGGGAGCGCATGAAAATATGGTATGTTGCTGCCGGGAGAATTGGCTCATACTCCTGCCCCTCATCCCCATTTTCAATGTTTTTCTTGTTTCCCAGGCAATCCATAATCCCCTGCCTTGCGGCAATATCCCTGGTAAGCCGGATATGGGGGTCCTGGTCCGCACCCACCGGAACAACCACATTGTAAATGCCGTCCATCATGGGAAGCAGGATGTCCCCCGCCTGAGTTAAAGTTGAAAAATAAATCCCCAAATTTTTCTCCCCGTACAATGCCTTTAGCGTTGCAAGTGTGACTTTCGGCGCGGCAATATATGCAAAATTCATCACCCTTTTTTCCTCGCTTTGCTTCCAAATGTATGCATTCTTCTCATCAAGCCCCAGAGCCAGCATGTCCGCAACGTTGGAAACTGCAATCTCCGCGCTCTCCTCTGGCCTTATCCCATTATCTGCATATGCCTCCAAATCTGCAATTGAATAGTAAATCTTCGCCCCAAACTCTTTCTGCAGAAAAATCAGCTCCTCAGCAGTAAGCTTGCTTCCCAAATGGAAATCCCCGCTTGGCTTTATTCCGCTGATGCAAGCAACCTTCT
>CAYTXD010000012.1:0-11926 GCA_964441305.1 Microcaldota archaeon | reverse complement strand
AGATTGTGGTTTCCCGTGAATTGCACACAAAAGGCATTTACCCCCCAATTGATGTGCTTCCCTCACTTTCAAGGTTGATGAATGCAGGGATAGGGGAAGGAAACACAAGGGAAGACCACCGAAATGTCGCAGACCAGCTTTATGCAGGGTATGCGGAAGGAAGGGACCTGAGAAGCCTGAGCGCGGTTGTTGGGGAGGAAGCGCTCACCTCCACAGACAGGAAATACCTCAAAATAGCAGACCTTTTCGAGAACCAGTTTGTAAAACAGGGAAAATACGATGAAAGGAAAATAGAGGAAACGCTTGACCTTGGCTGGAAGCTTCTGGCAACACTGCCCGAGTCCGAGCTTAAGAGAGTCAAGAAGGAATTCATTGAAAAGTACGGAAGCAAATTCAGGGAAACAAACGAAGGAGAAACAGGGGAAGAAGTAAAAGAGGCGGAGAAAGAGGCAGAAAAGGAGGAAAAGGAAAAGCCCAAAAAATCAGGAAAGAATGGGGCAAAGCCCGCCAAGAAGGAAAAATAGTTGGAAAAATCAGCTAATGGGATCACCGAAACACCTGGCACTGCCCATGAAAAAAAGACGAAAATTGGGAACTGCCAACCAATTTGGCACCACCCATAAAAAAATAAATGCAAAACTGGAGAATGCCAAACCACTTGGCAATACCCATTAAATGAGGGATATGTGTGGCAGCAAACGACACAGTAAAGCCGACGCGGATGGAACTTATCAACATCCGCAATAAGCTCAAGCTAGCCCAGAAAGGGCACCGCCTGCTGAAGCAGAAACGGGATGTTCTGATAATGGAATTCTTTTCGATAATGGAGAAGGCAAAGGACTTGCGCGGAAATCTCAATTCCAATATGGGCGAGGCATACGAGTCATTGGCAGTCGCCCAGGGTCATCACGGAATTTTCGAGGTTGAAAATGCCGCAATGTCAGTTAAGAAGGCATCAAATGTGGATATTCGGGTGCGCAATGTCATGGGCGTCAGAATTCCCGAAATCAAGGGCGAGTACGTTTCCAAGACGGCGTTCTCAAGGGGCTACAGCATTGTCGGCACATCCGCAAAAATTGACAATGTCGCACTGAATTTTGAGCATTCGCTCGAGGTCGTCATACAGCTCGCAAAGCACGAAAATGCAATGAAGAAGCTGATTGCCGAAATTGAAAAGACCAAAAGAAGGGTTAATGCCCTTGAGTTCGTAATAATGCCCAGGCTAAGAAGCCAGGCAAGATATATCTCAATGCGGCTTGATGAAATGGAAAGGGAAACATTTTTCACCCTGAAAATGATTAAAAAGAAGCTTGCATAATGCCTGCTTTTGCGCGGTTTTGCAGTAAATCAAACGATACTAGGCAAACCTTTATAAAAATAATCACACATATATATACTAATAATAACAGGTGAGCAGATGGGACACGCAAAAAAGCAGAAATTGAAATTACCGGTGGCAGATCAGCCTAGTTTTTTTTCAACCAGATTGAGGAAAAGCCTGAAAAATGTTAAATCCATTCCAAGCCCAAGGGAAAAGCTGACAAGAACCATCAGGGCGCTCAGGAACACACTTTTTGCGTCATATGTTGACCATGCAAGGGAAGTTTTGCATCCATACTCAAAGCCAGAATACACAAAAGATGGCGAGGGAAATACAAAGGAATATACTCCCATTTCAAGCAGGGCGGTTGAAAGAATTGTGAATTCAATCGACTCCCTTCTTGATGTTGAAACCCATTCAGAGGCAGAAGCATTTATGCGCAATGTTGTTTCCACGTCAAGCGGATTTTCAATCTCGTCACTCGGGCAGAAGAAAATCCAAGTTTCAGAGCAGGTGGAAAAGCTGAAATTCGCACTTCAGCTTTCTGCGGTTATGGAAAAATTGGCTAAGGCATCAACTGCTTCAGACATGAAAAACGAGCTTAAAGTATTCGAAACTTTTGCGAATTCAAAATTCACTGCAATTTCCAATAATCCCTATGGTTTTGACCAGGCAGTTTGCAGGGAAATTTACACTGCGCTCTCCAATGCAGTCGAATCTTACCAGCGAACCGCCTGATTATATTATAAAATATTCCCTGCATTCTTATATCTGGTGATATTAATGGACTTGTTTCTTTTTTACGAAAAGGACTCCGAAAAATGCAAACCTGCCGAACTTGTTGTTAAAAGAATTTCCAGGGAATTCAAATGGAAGCTCCACTCAAAGTTCCTTGACATTTCTGAAGATGCCAATGGAACGCTTGCAAAAAGACTTGGGGTTGAAAATGTACCTACGGTAGTTATCAATGGAAAAATAGTTTTCAGTGGAGATTGCCCCTCGGAAGATGAGCTGAGAAAAGAAATCCAAAAAAGGATTGAAAGTGCAGAGGGAGAATCAATGAGAACCAGAAGAAGATATTGGTCCACTTCAGGCCTGCCTGAAACATGGGGAAGGGATATTTAGCACTATCCTGTGGCGACTGGGCGCCGTTCACTACCTTTCCAGCAGCTCCTTCCTAATATCCACTTTTTCCAAGTCGTAACCCTTTTTCTCCAGCTTTTCCAGCACCTTCGGTATCTTTTTTGCGACCTTGTCATTCCTTGATTTCTTATTCTTAAATGAGTCCGCAATTCCCGAGCAAATATCTTCAAATGAATGCGCTTTAACATGCTTGAGAAGTTCGGGGTATAACTCTGCAATCAATGTGCCCTCTTTTCCGTCATTCTCTGCCGCATGGGTTATTGAGCCCAAAGACCTTTCCATCAGCGCCAAATCCCCCGAACCGTGCAAATTTATGAACTCGTGATAAATATTCCTTATGCCGCTATTTTCTGCGGTGCTGAAAAGCCAGTATGTTTTTCCGATAACCTCTGCAAGCGCGATTATATCTGTCTTGTCTTTCAGGAACTTGTCAATTGCGCCAGCGTCCGAAGAGATGGTTTTTGCAAGAGTTTCGTAATACTGGGAGCCGCTTCCTGCCTCCGCAAGCATGTCAACAACCATCTCTGCATCCTTGGGCTGGCTGTTTTTGAACACTTCCGCCGCAAGGCCTGAGCTCAACACCGGGCTCGCCTTTCCAGGGTTTTCGCTTGGATAGTTTCTTGCGATTCTTGAAAGCCGCTTTGCCATATCCGAAAGCTCATTCTTTCTCTTTCCCTTTCCTGCGATGCCCATGCACTTGTGAATCTCGCTGAAATTTGCCATCATTCTGGAATTAATATCTCCTGCTATTTCTTCCTTGGCCTCTCCCTCACCCATTTTGCCCTTGCCTTTAAGCACTGCCGCCACAGTTCTTTCCGCATCATCTTTTCCAATGTCAACTTCAAGCCGCGCTGAAATCCTTTCAGCGGCATTCTTCCTGCTGATTTTGCCCCCCACATCATCAAACGCGGCATCAATATCAGGCGAAATCCGGCGCGCGTCAAAATTTGATTTCCTTTTCATGAAAAAAAGGCATTTCTGCAGAACCTTCTCAAAATCCTCTGAGCTGGCGCCCTTCTGTTTCTTCACAATTTTGGGCTTTGTCTTCTCAGGTCTTTCAGGCTTGGAGGGCTTTCTCTTTGCTTTTGATTTAACTGCATCCGCCTTATGGCTTTTTGGGGCTGCTTTAATTTTTCTTTTTCTTCCCCTCTCCAGCTTTGGCTCTGCTTTGCTTGCCTTTTTCTTTGCTCCCCTCTTGCTTTCTGCTGCCTTCTTCACTCTTCTCCTTGTGCTACTCGCCTTTCCAGCACTGCCCTTTGGCTTTTTTTTACCTGCTTTTCTGCCTTCCCTTTTTACCGCTTTATTTTCTTGCAGATTCCCTTCCTTGAGCTTCTCCAGTTTATCTTTTAGGCTTTCAGCTAAGCTGTCAGCTAAATTCTTTTTTGACATGCCGCCCATGAAATAAATTATGGGGCAGTATTAATAAACCCTGCGCTACACTGCGGATTTCATCCTCTCAAGAGCCTCATTTATTCTCTCAACCGATTGGGTTGTTGCGAACCTAAGGTACTTTCCGCCATAGCTTCCAAACCCGATTCCGGGGGTAATTACCACTCCTGCATCAAGCACCTTTTTAGCAAACTCTATTGAGGACTCCTCCGGGCACTTTGCCCATATGTAAAAAGTGGCTTTCGGCTTTTTGCACTCAATTCCCATTTCGTTCAATCCGCTTACAAGCACGTCCCTCCTTTTTTCATACTCATCCATAATCTCCTGCACTTCCTTCGGCTTATCTGCGGAAGTGTATGAACCAAGAGCTGTCACTGCCGCATTCTGCACGTAAACCGGAGCTCCCGAATCGATCTGCGACTTGACTTTTCTCAAGCCCTCAACAATTTCCCGCTTTCCAACCGCAAACCCGATTCTGTCTCCGGTCATGCAGAAAGTTTTGGAACAGGAATTCATCTCAATTGCATCCTTTGTATAATTGAGAATGGATGGCGCGCTGTAGTCATCGAAAGTGAATTCCGAATACGCATTATCATAGCAGAGCACAATATCGTTTTCCTGGCAGTATTCAATTGCCTCCTTCAAAAACTCTTCAGTTGCAATTGCGCCTGTAGGGTTGTTTGGATAATTCAAGAACATTACTTTTGCCTTCTTTGCCTCTTCAGGAAGCGAACTGATTTCCGGCATGAAGCCATTTTCCTCTTTTAGCGGCATTGCAATCGCCCGCCCGTCGTTTAATATGCTCGCCCCGTTTGCATAAACTGGATATGCAGGGTCCGGCGAAAGCACAATATCCCCCGGATTCACATATGCTCTCGCAAGATTCGCAATCCCCTCTTTGGAGCCCACAGTAGAGCACACCTCGCTATCCGGGTCAAGCTCAACATTGAACCTTTTCATGTACCACTCCGCAACCGCATTTCTGAAATCCTCCTCACCTTTTGAGCTGGAGTAATTATGGGTGTCCTTTCTCATTGCTTCTTTTGCGAGTGATTCCCGTATGAACTCAGGAGTAGGAATATCCGGGTCCCCTATACCAAGGGAAATTATGTCAACTCCCTCTTTCTTCTTTTTTGCAATTGCCTCTTCGATTTCCGCAAACAGGTACGGCGGCAAGTTCTTTATCCTTCTTGAATATTCCATCCTAATCACTCCAGCCAATTGGCTATTTTTTGCCTTTTGTACAACTCCTCGATTTCCTGCCTTTCCCTAATCACCGCAGGCCTGCTTCCGTTAACAAGCACTTCTGCAGGAAAAGGGAATGAATTGTAGTTGCTCGCCATGCTAAATCCATATGCGCCTGCATCAAGAACCGCAAGCAAATCCCCTTCCTCAATTTCAGGGAGCGCTCTTTCCTTTGCAAGCAAATCCCCGCTCTCGCATACCGGCCCTGCAACATCATACTTTTCTCTCTTTTCTGCATTAAGCTTTCCGTCCACAATTATGTGGTGGTATGCGCCATACATCATCGGCCTTACCAATGTCTGGTAGCCAGCATCCACGGCGGCAATTTTCTTGTGCGGCGTCTGCTTTACTGTATTCACCCTGGTGAGAACTATTCCTGCATCGCACACCAGATACCTGCCTGGCTCAATTGCAAATATTGGTTCGCCCAGTTCATTCTCCTTCAGCTTCTGCCTGAAAAATGCAATTGCCTCTTTTGCAAGCTTTGGGATATCAAGCCCCTCCTCGTCCGGCTTGTAGGGAACTCCATACCCTCCCCCAAAATCGATGAATTCAAACTGCACCCCTGCCTCTCTGGCAATTCTGCCTGCAATTCCGACAAGGTTTTCTATCTCCTTCATGAAGGGCTCGCTCTCATGTATTCCAGTGCCGATATGTGCATGTATTCCAAACCGCTTCACTCCTGCTTCCTTTGCCCTCTTGTATGCCTTCTTTGCATTCTCTTCCCAAAGGCCGAACTTGGCATTCTTCCCACCGGTAACCACGTGCTCGTGATGGCCTGCGCCAATCTCAGGGTTTATCCTGAATGAAAGGAACCCAATGTCCGGCTTGAGCTTCAGTAATCTTTCAAGCGCGCTCAAGCTGTCGATGTTAATCATCACTTTCTTTTCCACCAGAAACTCAAGCGTCTCGTCAGTAATGCTTGTTCCAGTAAATAGTATCTTTTCCGGGGGAAAGCCCGCCTTTAAGCAGGCATCCACCTCCCCCATTGAAACCGCATCTATCCACGAGCCCTCATCCTTTAGAATCTTCAATATGCTCAAATTGGTGTTCGCCTTTGCGGCATAGTGTATCCTCACCTTTTCCTTCCCGTATTCCTGTGCAAACGGGTCCCGCAAGTTCCTGTAATTTTCCCGAATCCTCTGCTCATTATACGCATAAAGCGGAGTGCCGTATATTTCTGCAAGGGATGAAGCTTGGACTTCTCCAATGAAAAGCTTCCCATCCCTTTTACTAATCCCAGTTGCAAAATAATCCACCATTGCATCACACCCGGCAATCTAAATAGGGCAATAAGTTGCCCTTTTGAATTCTCAGTTGCATTTTATATTAGTTTGTACTTCTGCAGCGCTTCCCTGAGCTTTGCGGTTTTCTCATCGCTCATTTCGCACATTGGAAGCCGGTACCCCCCTCCCGGCAGGCCCATCATGTTTGCGGCCGCTTTCACCGGGATTGGGTTAGTATCAACGAAAAGAACCTCGAAAAGCTCCGAGAGTTCCCTGTTTTCGCTGCTCATTTCATCAAACTTTTCTTCAAGCCCAAGCTGCACAAAATCCTGTATCCTTTGCGGGATTATGTTGCTTGCAACGGATATAACTCCTTTTCCTCCGTATTTGCTCATCATGTCATAAGTTTCCCCGTCATTTCCTGAAAGCATTGCAAAGCCATCCCCGCAAATCTCCTCTGTCTTCTTCCAGCTCTCCTCGTTTCCAGTTGCCTCCTTTACTGCAACAATATTTGAGTATTCCTTTGCAAGGCGCGCAATGGTCTCAGGCTCGATATTCCTGCTGCTCCTTCCTGGAATGTTGTAAACTACATGGGGAATGTCCACCTTTTCCGCAATTGCCGCAAAGTGCCTGTACAGCCCCTCCTGGTTTGGCTTGTTGTAATATGGGCAGACCTGCAGCGTTGCATCTGCTCCAGCATCTTTTGCGTGCCTGCTCATCTCTACCGCTTCAAGGGTGCTGTTGCTTCCTGTTCCCGCAATAACAATTCCGTGTCCTTTGTGGTGCTCAATTACTTTTTCTATTACTTTGTCATGCTCCTCGTGCGTAAGAGTGGGGCTCTCCCCGGTAGTTCCGCAGGGAACAATTCCTGCAACCTTTCCATTCTGGTTTTCCACAAGCTTCTGCAGCCCGTCCCAGTCAACTTCATTATCCACGCCCGAGCCCTTGTAAGGGGTAATAAGCGCGGTGAATGCTCCTTTTAATTCAACCATCGTATCACCTCAAAAGCGAAATTTTCCTATTCATTTATTATATTCGTACTTATTTAAATACATTTCGAATAGTTTATTTATAAATATTGCTCTAACTTCGTAATAATATTAACATAATAGTAATATTTTATTAGAAAGTGTTACTAATTTAGTAATAATTATTACTGCCTTCCACCTCTATTCCCAGATAGCTTTATAAACTTAAATTACATAATGTTCCCACATACTAAATCTAATCTTGAGGTGGTTCCATGGCAGAAAAATTAGCAACCAAACCAGGCAAAGCAACAATGAAAAAAGTAAAATCTGATTTTGAAAACGGGCTAAAAGGCCTTCGCTCCCCGTTTGCAGTAAAACCAATGAAAAAAATTGGCAAGGAGGAAAGAATTGACCTTCTCATGGAAAAAATAAGGATAATGGAAAAGAGGAAATCCGAGCTTTCGAAATCAAAAAATAAGAAAGACCAGGATGATGCAAAAAGGCTCAACATAGAAATAATTGCTTCAAATGAGCTTCTAACAGAGGAAAAAAAATCAGCAAAAAATGCAGCATAAATTTTTCAGAGGGAAACCTCTCCCCCTGAAACCATTTCAGAAAGGGCGCGCGCGCTGTCTCCGTAAAGCGCGTCCAACTCCCGCGTGATTTTTTCAGTTTCCTCGTATGTTTTATCGACTTTAACTTCTTTCCTTCCCAGGAACTCCTCGCCCAATTTTTCCCTGCGCTCCTTTTTTTCCATGTATTTCTCTTTGCACTCATGATTTATAAACTTAATTCATATACAAATAATCATGAGAGGTGAAGAGATTTCCAGGGTGACACGGCTTATTGAGAATGAGAAATACGAGAAGGCACTTGACCGGTTGAACTCTCTCTCAATACAGCAACCGGAGTCCCATCATCTTTACACATTAACCGGATATTGCCATTTCTCGAAAGGGGAGCATGGAAAGGCAATGCGCTATTACGATAAGTCCATCTCCCTTGAGCCGGAGGACTACCGCGCATACGAGCTCAAAGGCCGCCTCCTTTTCTCAAAAATGAAATTCAAGCCAGCGGGAACTCTCTTCTTCAAGGCATACGAGAACGCAATGGTTGGGAAAAAGAAAATTGACCTTCTTGTCTCCTCATGCTTCTGCTATTTCCTTGCAAAGGACCAGAGGGCAAAGGCCATGCTTGAGAAAGCTCTTGAGATGGACAGGGAATTTGCTTTGGATAAATTTGATGAAATATTCAGCTCTCTTACGGGTTCTGAAAGCATACGCGAATCTGAAAGAATAAAGTACAAGAACAGGGCCGAAATGCTGAAAAAGCAGGCGGGAGTTTCCTAGGCCCATTGCTTCAGGACTATCTGCGTTTTGGTGTCAGCTACCCCCGGAATATTTCTTATTGCATCTATTGAATCGTTCAGCTTTTCCATGTCAATTGCCCCAAGTACTGCGCAAATATCTATATCTCCGGTGAGCTCGTAAATCAATTTAACTTCCTTTATCTTTTCCATCTCCTTTGCAATCTTCTCCGTAATTATGCCTGATTCCCCATGCACAAAAACCAGGGCTTTCACCGGCTCCGCCTCTTCCTTGACCACTACCGTAAATTTCTTGATTATGCCCTCTGATTTAAGGTTGGCTATTCTTTTCCTTACTGCGCCTTCGGTAAGCCCAATTTTCTTGCCTATTTCGGAGTTTGAGATATGTGCATTTTCTTTGAGTATCCCGATTATTTTTGCATCTTTTTCATCCATTCGCAACTTATCACCATTTTTATTACGATTTTAGTAATATTATTGCGAATATTTATAAAATTAGTTATCAGGATTATAAACTTCGGTTACTCCCTTGTTTATGTACGACACCCTGTTCCTTCCCTCCGGGTCTATGGCAACCCCTCCCCCTACTCCCTTGGAGTGGTAAAGGGCCCTGTCTGCCAAAAGGGAAATATCCTCCGCATTTTTGTCAATTCTCCCGTGATACCTATTATTCTTTATATCATCAGAGAAAACAGCAATTCCCATGGAAATTGTTCCAACCGGCTTTCCATCAATCGTCTGCCTTGCAACTGTAACGCGCTTTCCTGAATTCTTGTCAGTAATTGAGAATACATGCGCTTCAACGCGCTTTCTAATTCTCTCGGCCGCAGCAATAGCCCCCTGCTTGTCAGTTTCGGGCATTATTATCATAAATTCCTCTCCACCCACTCTGCATAGGATGTCTGCATCCCTCTTCTCCTCCTCCACTATATTCTTTATATCCCTTAGGAAATCATCTCCCCCTGCATGGCCGTGAGTGTCATTAACCACCTTGAAATTGTCAATGTCAAAAGCAACCACTGCGACTTTGGATTTTCCCTCCTGATATTTTATTGACCTGTAAATCTCGTTTCTGAGCCTTTTCTGGAATTCGGCCGCATTGTAAAGCCCCAGAAGCGGGTCTACCTTTGACAGCTTTTCAAATTTTTCCTGCTCCATCTTGAGTTCATGCTTAAGCTTTGAGAATTCCATCAGCTTCACTGCATGGCCCACCAGCCTTTGGGAAATCCTCCTCTTTTCCCTTTCAGCAACTGCAGGGTGGTACTTTTTCCTTTCAAGAAGAACATAGCCGTGGTTTCCGTTGTTTCCCTGGAAGTTCAGGCATATGTCCCTCCCCTTTCTTCCTGCCTCTCCGTTTATTATCGCCTTGTCGTAATTGGTTTTTGCCTCGCTTTCGGAATAGGCCCTGGTTAACTCTCCCTCTCCATCTTCAATATAAATCCTCGGGTTTTCATACCCCAACTTTCCAAGATAGTCGAAAAGAACTTCGAGACCGGAGTACAGCTTGTTGAAATCCATTACGCTCCTTTTTTCGCTTGGCTTGAATACCTCATTAAGCTCATCCTTTGCATCATCCGCAATGTCACTCTGATTGTTGTAGAACCTTCCGTAGAATGCCTTTCTTGCGGCAAGAGCAACATATCCGTATATGGCCTTGCCTGCTCCGCTGCCCGCAGGCTTGTTGTCCCTCAGCATCTTTTCCTTAAGGTACTCGCGCATGGATACAACTTTGCCTGTCCCTTCCGCCCTTCCTTGGGCCGCTTTCATTGCAGTATTTCTTTTCATTCGGCTCACTTCTTTCTTTTAGTGACTATTGATGGTAATATATGTGGTTAAAGTAGTATTTAAATGTATCGGTAAAAGTGGAAAAACATGTAATTAATTACCTCTGCCAAACTAATGATTTATATACATTACTAACGAAAAAATCCAGATAAAGGAGGTCGTTTTGAATGAAGGTAATGAAAGTTGGCGGAAGCTGCCTAAAAACAATTGATGACGTTGAAAAAGTAGTCAAGCTTGCAAAGGAAACGGAAAAGCCGGTTCTCGTTTTTTCAGCTTTCTACGGCATAACCGACGAGCTTATAAAGCAGGCAAACGGCTCGGTTACCGGCGGGTTTTCAATTGACAAAATAAGGAGCATACATTATGAGATGATTGACATGCTTTCCCCTGAAATGAAGCAAAAGGCGAAGCAAACCATTGACAATATGCTCTCCGAGCTGGAGAATATCTACAAGGGAATTCAGCTTCTCGGGGAGCTCTCCCCCTCTGTGCTTGACAGGGTCCAGTCCTTCGGGGAAAGGATGGTCGTACAGGTCATGGCTGCATACCTGAATGATTCGGGGCTGAATGCAAGGCCCATGAGCGATGCAGAAGCAGGGTTCTACACCGAAGGGATGCACGGCGATTCCTATGTCCGCAAGGAGCAGTGGGACATAATCAAGGAAAAGCTTTCAGGCCCTGAAATACCTGTGGTTGCCGGCTTTGTCGGAAGGAATGTCCGGGGGGACATAACTACTCTCGGCAGGGGTGGCTCTGACCTCACCGCAACACTTGCTGGGGCCGCGCTAGGGTGCGAAGTCGAGCTTCTCAAGGATGTTGACGGGCTCATGACCGCAGACCCGAAAATCGTGAATGGCGCAAAGGTGGTTTCGCACATAAACCACTATGATGCCCTGGAGCTTGCGCACTACGGCTCAAAAGTGATTTACAAAAAGGCAATATATCCCGCAGTAAAAGCAGGCGTCCCTATCACTATAAGGAACTTTCGGGAGCAGACGGAGGGAACGAGAATTGACAGCAAAACTTCAGATACTATCGTAATTTCCACTTGCAAGAATGTTGCAATAATAGATGTTGTCGGCCTGCGCCACATGATGGACTCTCTTGCAAAGCTCATTGACGATTTTGCCGGCTATTACATATATCCTCTCATGCTCACCGAAACCTCCTCTGTTGGCGAGATTTCCATAGTTGTTGAAACCGGGATGCTGGACAGGGTGGAGGAGCTTATCAGGAGGAACATCAATGACAAGGAAAACAAGATTAATGTGCGAAAGGACCTCGCCCTTGTTGCAGTCATTGGGACTGAAATGAAGGGAAAAGTCGGAACTGCAGCAAAGATATTCAACACCCTTGCAAAGCAGGAGGCAAACGTTATAGCGATTGCCCAGAGCGCCAGCGAAAGGAACATCTCTGTAGTGATAGACGGAGGCGAGCCGATGAAAAAGGCGGCACAGGCACTGCATGACGAATTCGTAGGTCAGTGAAATGGTTCTTTTTGACTTCCTTGTGCTGGTTG
>CAYTXD010000011.1:0-12492 GCA_964441305.1 Microcaldota archaeon | reverse complement strand
CTTCTTTTACTTTTTCTTTCATAATAATCAGACATTGAAATCTCCACTAATTTTAAAAAATATTTATTCGTTTTCTTTTCATGCTCACTCTTCCCCCTCCACAACCTTAACATCTCCAATCCCCTTCAAATTCCCCCTTGCGCCGGTATCAAAATTATCCAGCACCACTACTTCCCTTCCCTCATTTACCAGCCTCCCAACCAGATTAGAGCCAATAAAACCCGCGCCTCCTGTTACCAATGCTTTCATTCCATCACTTCCCTTACATACCCTGCCCATTCATCCATTCTCTTCTCCGCCTTCTCCATGCTCTTTGCCTCTGCAAACACCCTGAAGTAGTTTTCAGTTCCGCTCGCCCTGACAATTGCCCATTCCTCATCATTAAAGTCAATCCTAACACCATCAAGAGTATTCACTTCCAGCTTCTTTTCCCTTGCAACCTTCCCAATCTCCTCAAGCACCTTTTCCTTATCTCCCTCTTTACACTCAATTTTTGTTTTCGCATTGTAGTATTCCGGCAGTTCCTGCATCCACTCGCTCATTTTCCTTTCGCATACCGCTTCAACTATTTTCGCCCCCGCCATGAACCCGTCTTTCGCCATTCCCATTTCAGGCCAAACTATTCCCCCGACTTCCTCCCCTGCACTAACAACATTTCCCTCTTTCTGCATCACTTCGGAAATATACGGCGCGCCAACTTTTGTATACACCAACTCCCCGCCAAACTTTTCGCAAACATCCTTCACAACATTGGAAGTTGCAACAGTAGTCACCACCTTCCCTTTCCCCTCCATCAGCGCGAGCATTGCGCTTAACGCAAACCCCCTGTCCCCAACAATCCACTCTCCCCTCTCATCCACAAACACCACTCTATCCCCATCACCATCCCATGCAATTCCCAAATCCGCCTCTTCCCCTACCACTCTTTTCTTCAGCTCCCCCAAATTCTTTTCAGTAGGCTCGGACGGCCTTCCCGGAAACCTCCCGTCCATCTCCCCGTTCAACACAACAACCTTGCACCCCATCCTCCTGTAAAGCTCCGGTGCAACCAAGCACGCAGTAGCATTCCCGCAGTCAAGCACAACTTTCGGCTTCTTCTCTTTCACTTTCCCAATATTCGCAAGCTCAAGCACCCTTTCAATATGCGCCTCATTCGCCCCCTTATACTCCTGAACAGGCCTAAACTTCTCCCAGTTAGCATACTCGATTTCGCTTTCCATCAATCTCTCAACTTCCTCCCCCCTCTCTTTTGAAACCGCAACTCCCTTCCCATCCACAAATTTCAGCGCATTCCACTCTGGAGGGTTGTGCGAAGCAGTAACAATCACCCCCCCATCCGCGCCAAGCTTATCCGCAATAAACTCAAGCGTGGGAGAGGAAACAATTCCCAAATCAACAACTTCGCACCCGACACTAAGAAGGCCTGAAACAACCGCATCCCTCAGCATTTCCCCGGTAAGCCGCATATCCCTGCCGACAACTACTTTTCCATTGCCGCACCACTCCCCAAAAGCGCGCGAAACTCCCAGCGCAAGCTCAGGGCCAAGCTTGTCAATCGTTCCGCGTATGCCATTAGTTCCAAAGTATTTTGCCATTTTCTCACTTCCTTTTCCTCTCAAGCTTATCCAATCTCTCAATTATATCATCAAGCTTCTCATGAGTTTCAATCCACGCGGGGACTCTTTTGGTCTGGGTGCGCGACATCTGCTGTGGAAACTTTACAACCCTATCCAGAAAAAAACCAAACACCCACACCCCGACAAATGCGAGGGGTATTGATATAAGCACCAATTCACTTATCCTCAACGGAATTACCGACTTGATTTTATCGCTTGCAGTAATAACCAAAAGCGCAAAATTGATGAATGTAAGAAACTGTATCCCCTGCTGAAACCTGTACTGCTGCTCCACAAACAAATCTCTCAATTTTCTAAGCATTCAACCACCATCATAAAATCTCTCAAGCCATTTTTCCAGCATCAGGAGATGCCACAATTTCAAGGAATTTTTCCTTCCGTTTCTTTCTGCCGCCATTCTCTTAACCTCTTTGTTTCTAAAAAACTTTCTTTTTGACATCTCCTCTATTGCGCTATCTGCCATTCCCCCAAGCTCTCCCCCCAACCATCTTTCCATCGGTACAGAGAACCCGTGCTTCTTTCTCTTTAATATTTCCTCCGGTACCAGGCTCCTGACTGCTTTTTTCAGTATATATTTTCCATTCAACCCTTTCATTTTCAAGCCCGGTTCCAGCCGGTTGCCGTAATCCACAATTCCAACATCCAGCAAAGGCACCCTTGCCTCCAGCCCATTAGCCATACTGGTTTTATCCACCTTCATTAGCAATTGATTTGGTAGCACCTCTTCCATTCCAAAAAGAAGCGCCTGATTCATCGCATTCCCTTCCTTCCCAAAATACTTCTTCACCCATTTTTCCTGGCCTCCCTCATCAAATTTTGCAATCTCCTCCACTTCCTTCTCAGCGAATACGCTCACCACTCTTTCAAAGAAACCTGATTTGAACCATTTAGGCACAAACGGAAAATACTCAGAAAACGGCTTGTACCTGTTATATCCCGCAAATACCTCGTCCCCACCCTCTCCAGTAAGCACCACTTTCACATGCTTTCTTGCAAGCTCTGAAACAAAATAGGTAGGAATTGCCGCGGCATCCCCGTCCAAATCATCGAAATGCCAAACCAACTCATCAACAACTTTCGGCACCCTGTTTTCATCCACCATCAATTCCCTATGGTCTGTTCCGAAATGCTCAGAAGCAATTTTTGCGTATTCCAGCTCATCATCATGCTCCCCAAAACCAACCGAAAAAGTTTTTACTTCGTTCACATGCCTGCTCATTAAACCAACAACAGCACTCGAATCTACTCCCCCTGACAGGAAAGCCCCGAAAGGGACATCGCTCATAAGCCTTTTCTCAACAGATTCACCGAAAATTTCCCTTATCCTTTCAGACGCTTCACTTTCATTCCCAACCTCAATGCTCATTTCCGGCTTCCAAAACCTCTTTTTCTCCAGCTTCCCATTTTCCCATACAAGCATTTCCCCGGGCAATACCTTTTTCACATTCTTGAAAAGAGTCCTTTCCCCGAAAACACTCCCATACCTCAAGTAACATGCCATTGCCTGAAAATCAAGCTCCCTGCCAATCCCATATTCAAGTATGCACTTAATTTCAGAGCCAAATACCAGTACATCCCCGTCAACAGAGTAGTAAAGCGGCTTGATTCCCAGCTTGTCCCTTGCAAGTACTGCCTTTTTTTCTTTCGAATCCCATATGCAAAATGCATACATGCCATTCAGCTCATTAACAAAACTCTCCCCCCACTCTTCATACGCATGCAATACAGCTTCCGTATCGCTGTCAGTATAGAACTCGTGCCCCTTCATCCTCTCCCTCAGCTCTTCATGATTGTAAACCTCCCCATTGTAAACAATCCACTTGTCCCCTTCTTTGTTATGAATCGGCTGCTTCCCCTTTTTCAAATCAATAATGGAAAGCCTTCTGTTCCCAATTGAAACATCCTTATCACTGAAAACCCCCTGGTCATCTGGCCCCCTATGCGCAATTGCCTTGCACATTTCTTCCACTAGCCCCTTATCCTCCAAGCCAACGATGCCAGTAATTCCACACATCACATCATCCTTTTGTAAACCTTTATGAACTCATTCACCCGTTTCTCCACGCACATGTTTTCAGAAATGAACTTTCTGCCTTCCTTCCCCATCCCTTCCCTCAGTTTTTTATCTTCCAGAAGCTTTTCAATTCCTTCTTCAATTTCCCTGCTGCTCTTCACCTTGACAAGCACCCCTCTCCCACCCCCCAAAAGCTCCCTGTTCCCTCCCACCGCAGTAGAAACAACCGGCACCTCGCATGCCATTGCCTCCAATACACTTCTGCTCATTCCTTCGGCAAAAGATGGCAAGACGAAAATATCCGCCAGGTTATATATCTCTGGCATTTTCTCGTATTCCACAAACGGAATAACCCTTACTTTATTTTCCAACTCCCTGTTTTTTTCCATCCACCCTGTAACAATGCTCTCATTAAACCCTCCCCCCACAAGAAGGAAAACAACATCATCCCTTTTTTCAAGTATCTTTTTTGCCGATTCCAAAAGGTAGTCAATTCCCTTTTCCTCAACAAACCTGCCAGTGTAAAGAACCACCCTCTTATCGTTCCCAATGCCATATTTCTCCCTATTCACTTTCTTCTTCTTGAAAACTCCGACATCCACTGCATTGGGTATGTAAACCAGCTTCTCACTCCCAATCCCATACTCTTTCATCTCCTCCAATAGCTCCCGTGAATCGCACGTTACAATATCCGCCCATCTCACCGCAAACCCCTCGATAAGCTTTGCCACCTGCCTTATTACTAAATTCCTCCTTAAACCTGCCCAAGGCCCGTGCATTGTAATAATGTGCGGCTTTCCCTTTAACTTTGATGAAACAACTCCTGCAATGCCTGCCGCAGGGTTATGCGAATGCATGATTTCGTATTTATCCGCAACTTCCATTGCTTTCAACGCAGCCCAAAATGAATGCGTAATCTTGCTGCTCCTAAAACCCAAGTTCAGATAAGGAGTTCTGTAAATTGGAAACTCAAAAACCTCATCATACTCCCCCTCCTCTCTTGTAACCACTCCAACCTCAAATTCCCTTTCATCCAAAGCCCCTGCTAACTGTGCGATGCATGAAGCTCCCCCTCCCTGGCTCAGCTCTCCGTCTTTTGAAAGGTAGGGGAAATCCGTACTAACCATGAGAATTTTCATCGTAAACCTGGCCATTATATCTCAAATAATGGTTTATAAGTTATTCCATCGTAATTACTGCGATATTTATGAAGCTGTTAATTACTGGGGGGGCGGGTTTCATAGGCTCCAACCTTGCAGGGGAATTCTCAAAAAGCCACGAAGTGATAGTTTTGGACAATCTCTCCACCGGCTCCAAGAAAAACCTGGAAGGAATTGAATGCGAATTAATAGAGGGAGACATCCGCGATTTTGACACCGTTATTTCTGCTGCGGAAGGGTGCGAATGCATATTCCACGAAGCTGCACTTCCTTCGGTTGCCCGCTCTGTTGAAAACCCTGAAAAAACAAACGAGGTTAACGTTACCGGAACACTCAACATACTGCGTGCAGCCAGAAAAGCAGGCTGCCGGAGAGTAATATTCGCCTCTTCTTCATCAGCATATGGCAACACCCCGACCCTGCCAAAAAAGGAAACAATGAACCCCTCCCCACTTTCCCCGTATGCGGTTTCCAAGCTTTCAGGAGAGTACTATTGCAGGGCATTTTACGAAGTATACGGGCTTGAAACAATTTCCCTCAGATACTTCAACGTTTTCGGCAAAAAACAAAACCCTGACTCCCAGTATGCTGCAGTAATACCCAAATTCATCACTTCAGTGCTTGATGGCAAAAGGCCCGAAATTTACGGAGACGGGGAGCAGACGCGCGATTTCACGCACATTTCAAATGTGGTTCAGGCAAACAAACTTGCAATGGAAAAGGGAGGAAACGGCGAAACCGTCAACATAGGGGCAGGAGACAGGAAATCACTCAACGAGCTTGCGGAAATAATATGCAAGCTTGCGGGAAAGGATTTGGAGCCAACCCACTCCCCTCCAAGAAAGGGCGATGTCAGGGATTCGCAGGCAGACATTTCGCGCGCCAAGGAACTGCTTGGCTATTCCCCCAATGTTTCATTTGAAGAGGGATTGGAGAAAAGTATTGAATGGTACAAGGGGAAACAAAAATGAGGATATGTATAGTTGGTTTAGGTTATGTCGGCCTTCCGCTTGCCAACGAATTCGCAGAGAACGGAATTGACGTAATCGGCTTTGACATCGATGAAAAAAGAATCGACGAGCTTACTAATGGAATTGACAGCACCAATGAAATAGGCAAGGTAAACAGCTCAATCTATTTCACCACCGACCCTTCAAAAATGGGAGATGCCGAATTCATCATAATTACAGTTCCCACCCCTGTCAAGGAAAACAATGAGCCGGACCTCAAGCCAATAGAATCAGCGGCAAAAACAATAGCGCCAAACATGAAAAAAGGGGCCATAATAATACTCGAATCCACCGTATACCCCGGGCTGACAGAAGAGTTCCTCTCTCCCTTGCTTGAAAAACACTCCGAGCTTAAGGCGCACGAGGATTTCAAAATGGCCTACTCCCCAGAGCGCGTAAACCCCGGCGACAAGGAGCACACAATCGACAAGATAATTAAGGTGGTCAGCGGGGAGGATGAGGAAACGCTTGAAAAAGTTGCAGAACTCTACTCAAAAATCTGCAAGGCGGGAGTGCACCGCGCCCCCAACATAAGGACAGCAGAAGCCGCAAAAGTGATTGAGAACATACAGAGAGACCTAAACATCGCCCTGATGAACGAACTCTCCATAATTTTCGAAAAAATGGGCATAAGCACAAAAGACGTCATTGAGGCGGCGGGAACAAAATGGAATTTCCACAAGTACTCCCCTGGGATGGTTGGGGGCCATTGCATCCCGGTCGACCCTTATTACCTGGTTTACAAATCAAAGCAGCTCGGCTACGACCCAAAAATAATTCTCGCAGGCAGAGCCGTTAACAATAATGTTCCCCATAGGATAGCAGAGTGGGTTGAGGAATCTCTAAAGAAAGCAGGCAAAAACATCCGCGGGGCAAAAATTTACGTAATGGGCCTCACATTCAAGGAAAACGTTCCTGATTTGAGGACATCACCTGCCATAAAACTAATCGAAGTTCTCAAAAAAGAAGGCGCGGAAGTTATCTGCTACGACCCATTGATAGCAGATGACGAAGTAAAAGCCAAAACCGGCTTGCCAAACACCCCACCTGAAAAATCCGGAAATTTTGATTGCGTTGTTCTGGCAGTTCCCCACCGCCAATTCAAAGAACTTACATTGGGAACTTTTGAGAAACATATGCACCCCTCGATAATTCTGGATTTGAAGGGTGTTTTCGAAAATGAATATGGGGCTGGCGAAAACGTCATTTACAAATCCCTATGACCCCCATATTTTCTGTTGCCTCCTTATTCCTTTTTACCCAGCACCATTTCAACAAATCTTATCCAGTCCCCAGGCACTTTCATCCTTCTCATTATTCCAGAAGTAATCACTATATCTTCCTTTCTGAACAATCTTGTAATTACCAATACCGAATAATATACGAAGCAAATGAATAGGAATATTATTCCAAGAATTACTAATTTTGAGATTTTTTCGATAAGTGTATTGACAAGTTCGCTCCCCCCTTCCAGCCCTGCCAATGATACACTCTCGACCATTCCTATAGCTGCCCCCTTGAAAGCGAATATCAGCACCACACTTGCAACCCACACGATCAGCAATTTGTAAATGTCTCTTGAAAAGGAGAATCCGAATATTTTTTTGCTATAGTAGCTCATCAGCAAAGTAACAACCAAAAATGAAGCCGCAGATGCATAAGCTGCTCCAATTACCCCATATTCTGAAATAAGAATCCAATTCAAGAATATATTTATTAGCGAAGCAAACCCAACTATCAATATTTCGATTTTAACCATCCTAAGGGCCGCCAATATTGAAGTTTGTATGTGGCTTAATGACCTTATGAAGAGGCCTATCGCGAAAACTGTCAGAACACCTGCCCCGACACCGTATTCTGAACCATAAATCATTTCCAAAAGTTCCTTTGGAAATATAATGAACATTAAAGTGGCAGGTGTGGTAATCATTATCGTCCACCTGACACTTGTTTCTGAAAGCTTAAGCATCTCCCTCTTCTTTTCCTTTGCAAAAAGTTCAGTAATCATTGGGAGAAAAATTGAAACTACAGAGCCCGGAAAGACCATAATAATTATTGCGAAAGATATTGAAACCGCATAAACTGCAACTCCAACTGCAGAGCTCTCTGGGGGCAGCAAGAAACCAAGCATAATTCTATCTATATAGTTAATAACAGTCCAAAAAAGCCCCGCAACACCCAGCATAAGCCCAAATGGAATTATTTTCCCCAGCAGCTCATTTCTGCTGATATGCCCTACTTCCTTGCCTATGTTCAGCTTATGGACCTCCCTCTTCACATAACTCAATGAAAAAATAAACGCCAATGCAAACGAGCCCAAAAAGCCGATTGCCAATACGTTGATTTCTCCCCCCATAAACCAATAGAAAACTAAAGTTAAAATTATTTTAAGGGAATTCTGCAAATTATCCAGTATTGATGCTTCCTTAATCCTTTTCAGGCCCCTTAGAAAACCAAGATTGAGAGAGAACAATACTTTTACCACTAAATATATGGACAGAAGTTTCAGCACTTCAGAAAGCGCAGGGTTGCCAAACAATTCTGCAATAATTCCAGAGGATAAAAACAAAAATGCGGCAGTTACAAACGATATTATGAAGCTGTATTTTTGTGATTTTTGGAGAAGAAAATATACCTTTTCCTCTTCTCCCTTCCCCATAAAGAATGGAACATACCTGGCAAATGCAGCCCCAAGCCCAAGATTTCCAAAAACCAGTACCATTCCGATAATACTTAATGCCAGGTAAAATGTGCCAACATCTACCTGGGAAAAAAGATGGGCAATTATGAAAAGGTAGAGGAAAGACATTAACTTCGTGAGACCGCTTCCGGCCAGATGCCAGAAAGCGCCCTTTGCGACTATCTTTTCCTCCTTCCCTGTTTCTACCATAGTTTTAGAATGGGTGTTCATATTTTTTAGGCTTTCCAGTACATCAATTCTATTGTCACTACTCATTCACATGATTACATCAAACGATAATTGAATTAGTTGAGGTTTTTCTGGGTTCGGAAGATTAAAGGAAACCTCGTGACCCAATTCGTCACTCAATACTGCTTAAATTCGTGGAATGTTTTAAATAAATATCTAGTTTGATAAAAACATGAAATTTTTGAATTTTCCAGTATTCATATGTGGCGCTCCCAGGAGCGGAACTACGCTTCTTTCCAATTTATTGGATGGGCATCCTTCTTTATTTGTCCTGCCTCATGAGACACATATTCTTCAATATTGGAACCAGTATGAAGGCAGGTTTAGAGGTATTTTTTTCAAGAGGGATTTTCTTTTTTCTTCGGATGTTTCTTTTTACCTAAACGATGAATATTTTAATAAATTAAATGATTATATCGTAAAAAAATACAGTCCCGGCTCAGCTTTCAGCTTTTCGAATCTTGATGAAGATATATTCCATGAAACATATCTGCAATTTGTAAAAAAGAATGGCATCTCTTTGGAAGCCATATACAAGGCTTTTGTTCTTTCAATGCTGAAATCTCTCAAAGTTGATAAAAGAAAAAAACTTCCGAAGTTTTTTATTGAAAAACGTCCTTTGGATAATGAATTGTTTGCAGTGAGGTTAAAAGATTGCTTTCCAAAAGCAAAATTTATCCACATCCTCAGAGATCCAAGGACAAGGTATGCATCTTCAAAAAAAAGAAGAATAAAAAAAAGGCTCGGCATAAAATATTGTTCCATGCATAATAATGTTGATTTAGCTTCTGCAATAAGTGAAATCTCGTTGGCTAGCTTTGCACTTGCTAAAAGAAACAAATCAATTATGAAAAACGACTATTATATCATTAAATATGAAGATTTGATAAAAGATACGCAAGGCGAAATGAAAAAAATTGCTGATTGGCTTGGTTTAGACTGGGATAATTCTCTTTTGAAACAAACAAGCCTATCGAAACCTATTGCCGCACTGTCATCCTTTGAGGATACGGGTAAAGGGAACGTGAATAAGACTATTGGTAAAAGAATGGAACAATTTGAAAAAATAACCAATCGCCATGAGAGAAAAATAATTAATTTCCATAACAAAGAAATCGCTAAAGAATTTGGTTATTCTCTTGATGATTCTGAATTAAATGAACTTGACTTATTGTTAGGGATTTCCAAATACGAGCTTCCCTGGGATAATCTAAAAGCTAAGGCTGGATTGATTGAACGTTATCGGAACAGATTGGACTTAAAAAATTACGCAATAAAAAGAATTTTTGATAGATGGAAATCAGGTATCCCTACACAGGATTAGATCTTTAGGTATTCCATTATTTTATCCACACACTCTTTTTGGCCGTCTTTTTCTGTTTCCAATGTTATTTCTGCATTGCGTGGCTCTTCATAGGGGGCATCTATCCCAGTAAAATTCTTTATCTCTCCTTTTCTTGCTTTTTCGTATAATTTTTTAGGGTCTCTTTCCTCGCATACACTAAGAGGGCATTTCACATAAATTTCTACAAAGTCCTCGCCAATCAGCTTTCTGACCCTATCCCTATCTTTCCTGTAGGGGCTGATGAAACAGGTAAAGACAAATACTCCAAATTCGTAGAAAAGCTTGGTGACTTCGCCAATCCTTCTTATGTTCTCTTCCCTATCTTCAGCGCTAAAACCCAAATCTTCATTCAACCCGTGCCTGATATTGTCTCCGTCAAGAACGTAGCTCAAAATCCCCTTTTCATAGAGCCGATGCTCCAATTCTCGGGCTATTGTGGATTTTCCGGAGCCGGACATGCCAGTAAACCAAACGACTTTATTCTTGTAACCCAAAAGTTTTCCCCTTTTCTCCCTGGTTACTTTTCCCTCATGCCAGACTACGTTTTTTCCCATTTACATCCCAAATAAAACATTCTTGAATTTCAAATAATTCAATATTCTTGAAAGCTCCGCGTCTAAATTTTCCTCTGGATTAAGCCTCAAATCTGCATCCAGTTCATCTTCCGTCTTCTCTTCGATGATATTTACTATTACTACGGATTCTCTGCCAACTATCGTCTTTATCCTGTTTACATCCTCGACTTCCAAATCACTGGCAGTTGCCACTACTATCAGCCCGGCATCAAGGAGAATATGGGAAACCTCCCCCAGTCTTCTTATGTGCTCCTGTAATCTTTTTTTATCCAAATCTGCATCAACTCCCCTAAGTATGTTTCCTATCCCAAGAAAGTATGCCTTTTTTCCCATCTCGAACAGCTTTTTTTCCAGATTCTTTGCAATCGTTTTTTTATCTATTCCCGTTTTTCCGGTGATAAGCACCAGCTTCGGTGCCTGCGCATACCTAACCATCCTCTCGCCTGGCTCAACAATGCCTCTGTCCCATTTCTGTTCCCTGATGAATACCTGATGCCTTGTTTCGGTCTGCTTGTCCTCTTCCGAGCCGGTTATTATCCCCCCTCCAGCAATGTCGTATTCATCGACAATAACAAACCTCCCGGTTGCCCTTATGTCACTCGAAATATCGAATGCAATCGGATTAAGGGCTTCAATAATGCATTCTGCCACTTCATGCCTCTCAACTTTGTTCTTTTTCTCTTTTGACAGGTCTGATGCATTGAGGACTTCTTTAACCTCCTTTACTTTAATTTCGGTTTCGGTTGTGCCCAACTTAAGTTTATACTCCTTTTTCTCTTCAAGCGGATTTCTCCCCATCCAAAAAACACTGGCCTTTATTAGGGTGCTGACTGCCGGCATTTTTTCGCCAGCTTTGCACATTATTTCCCCCCTGATTACATAAACTTGCTCCTTGAGAGTGAACCCAGTGGAATAGCCTGCAGAAACATTTTTCCTGGATTCTTTCCTGTTGAACTCTTCTATCGATGCTATTTCCGAATGCTTGTTGGAAGGCCTGAATACTATCTTATCCCCAATTTCTATACTGCCCGATTCAACCTTTCCCGCAACTATCCTTCTGTCATCATACTTTTCAGTGAATCTATAAACATCCTGGACAGGCATCCTGAATGGCTTTTTCTCCAATTTTTTCTCCTTTTTGAAGCTGTCCAGAGTTTCAAGCAAGTTGGGCCCTGCGTACCACTCCATTTTTTCAGGTCTTCCTGCCACATTCTGCCCTTCCCTGCCTGAAACCGGGATAAATGCACTCACTTCCAGCCCAATATTTTTCAGGAACTTTTCATATTTCCCCCTGACATTTTCAAAAACCTCTTTTTTATAACCAACCAAATCCATCTTGTTTATTGCCACTGCAACCTGTTCTATGCCCAGCATATTTAGCATGTAACCGTGCCTCTTTGAATTCTCCTTTACTCCTTCCTTTGCATCTATAACAAGCACTGCTGCCTCTGCCCTTGAAGCTCCGGTTATCATATTTTTCAGAAATTCTATATGCCCTGGAGCGTCGATGATTATGTAGTCCCTTTTTTTGGTTTTGAAAAAGCATCTTGAGCTGTCGATTGTTATCCCCTGGGATTGCTCATCCTTAAGAGCATCCAAAAGATACGCATATTCAAATTCTCTCTGGTTTTTTCTGCAGTACTCTTTGATCTGCTCAAGCTTTTCTTTTCCTATTGTCCCGGTGTCTGCAAGCAGCCTTCCCATAACTGTGCTTTTACCGTGGTCTACATGACCTACAAGAACTATATTCATCTTTTCCTTTTCATCTTTCAAGCATCTCGCCTCTACATGTATCCTTCCCTTCTCAGTGTTTCCAGGCCCC
>CAYTXD010000010.1:11053-12783 GCA_964441305.1 Microcaldota archaeon | reverse complement strand
GATTTTTCATCTCCTACAATTATGAGCGCGCTCTTCCCGAGCTTTCTTCCGCCTGCCCTGCGTCTGACTCCGCTCCTCGGCTTTTTCTTTGACGCCCTTTCAATATCTTTTGAAAGGCCGATTGCTTCAAGCACTTTTGCAACTTCCTTTGCCTTTGCGAGCTTTTCAAAAGAGTCATCAATAACAAGAGGCAGCTTGAGCCCGTTTATGTCGTGGCCCCTTTTCTTTGCGGCCTCTGAATCCGCAGTTGCCGCTATTGCGCTCCTCAGGGCTTTTGCATACTCCTTTTTGTTGATGTTTTCAACAATTTTCTTGTACGGCTTTGGGGGGTGTGCCCTCCTTCCCTTTACTGAGGAGGGGATTCTCCTTACCCTTCCAAACCTTCCGTTGGGGAGCACTTCCCTTGGAAGCATTGCGATTCCGTGGTTCTTGATTGCCCCGTATGCTTCCTTCCTTCCCCTGTATTTTGCGCTGGTCTCAAGGCCTGCGCGGTAGTATGAGCCCTTTGGCTGGTATTTCCTTGTCTGGTCCGAAATAACTGCCCTCTTGATGAGGTCGTCCCTTACGGGCTCGGAGAATGCAATGGGAAGGTCAACTTCCCCGCTCTTTTTTCCATCCAGTGAATATATGTCTGCTTTCATGGGATTACCTACTGCTTGGATTCTACAGATATGTGCTTTATCTCCGGCTTCTTTGGCTCCGCCTTTGCCCTCATCGCCTTTCTCAGGCGTACGAGCCTCTTTCTCGGGCCTGGCACCGAGCCCTTAATGACTATGAAATCGCTTTTTACCTCCCCGTATTTCGGGAAGCCGCCTTTTGGTGTTATGTCCGTTCCTGTACCAAGGAGCATTACCATTTTTGAAATTTCGGTTCTCCTGTGGTATCCTGTCTGTCCTGCCATTGGCGCGGTGTAGGGAGTTATTGCGGGGTGCCATGGGCCCAGGCATCCAACGTGCCTCACCCTTCCTGTTGCCTTTGGCCTCTGGGTTCTTGTGCCAAGCCTCTTGACGGTTCCCTGCCATCCTTTTCCTTTTGAAACTGAAACAGAGTCAACAAATTCGCCTTCCTGGAATACATCTGATGCCTTTAATTCCTTTCCAAGAAGCTCCTGTGCATATGCGAGCTTTTCGGAAAGGTCCGCGCCGCTTATGCAAATTTCCATTCTCTCGGGCTTTTTCTTGCCCATGCCAGTGTTCTTTGGCTGGGTGTATGCAAGAATAAAAATTTCATCAACATCTTCGAGTTTAAATTCGTTCTTTTTCTTTTTTTTCAGAGAAATAGGCCTCAGAATTTTTTCGTCATCTGAAATGATGTCCCCAACAGCGTTTCCTTTTTTGTATCCCCTTATTCCATAAACAAGGAGGGGAGGGGTCTCAAGGACTGTTACGGCAGTTGAAACCATTGAGCCGTTTGTCGGGCCAGGTGATTCATCAACATATGTGACATGGGTCATGCCTGCCTTGTAGCCGGCAAACCCGAGAATTCCCTTTTCGTTTTTTACAGGCCAAGAGCCCACGCTAGGCATCTGCCTTTTTGCCCTTTTCCTGGGCCTTATTGCGAGCGAGCCTTTTCTCGGTTGATTTATCTTTCCCATTCTAAAACCTCAAGCACAATCAACTTTGTGTAAATTCGATTGTGATTCCCCAGAGGTTCTCTGAGGAGTGTCACCTTCACTAATAAGAAGGGTGGCAATTTATTTGGTTAGAAGTATTTAAATACGTTTCGTCATG
>CAYTXD010000010.1:0-11043 GCA_964441305.1 Microcaldota archaeon | reverse complement strand
GGAAAATTCCCGTTTATTGCTACACTACATACTAATTATATTTATATAGTGGCTTCTGCATATGGATACTATGGCAGAAAACGATGTCCTGGCGCTTGTCCCTGTTCGCACAGGAACCGCGGAAAGCAGTGTTCCTGTATTGTCTGTTTCATATGAAGGGCATGCAAGTTACGATAAAGAGCAGCAGAGGGTGGCGATGGCTGCTTCGGATGCTTTCATAATTGCGCCGGAGCCAGGCGGGCGAAAAGGAGTTGAAACACAGCTCCCCTCACGCGAAATGGGTGTGGAGATGCTGATTAATTTCGAAACTGGGAGAGTCGTTGGGGCGGAAATGAAAAAAGAGGATATGTCCATGTACCCAGGCTTGAGGGTAAACAAGATTGACCCAAACCTTACAAGGGAAATTTTGGATTCTCCTGAAATGGATGTTGCATCAAAGAAACTGAATATGGAGCCGCTTGATGTTTTGGAGAAAATTCTTAGTTCAAGCATAAGCGCTCAAGAGGATGCAGGGAGAGGGGAAAACAAAAACATTTCTCAGAATCTTGAGAAGAATATTGAAAAGAAGCAGGGAAAGAATTTCCTAAGCGGAATAAAGGACAGCGGGCTTTACAAGAAATTAAATGGGCTTTTTGAAAAAGTGCAGGATATTGAGCTTTTTGATTATGTTAAAGTGAATTTGGAAGGCATCCAATCTGTTAATCTTTATGAGAAAAAGGGGATTTCTGTTGAAATTGACGAGCCCCTTGACAATGAAAAGAGAACATTTAGGCTTGGCGGAAATATTAGGTACTAGTTTTATTACATTGGAAATCTACCTTATAACAACCTTGTCAGATTCAAGATCGTAGAGTATTATTATCTTGTCAGTGTCAAGGCTGCCTATTGTTGTTCCATTAGAGCCGAGTGATGAGGCGTCTTCTATATTCGTAGAAGTGATTCCGTAATCCGAGAATTCCCCCTCGCTCAGGTAAACGGTGTAGCATATGTTTTCCTTCTCAAGCGCGGGAGAGCTCTGCCACTTTCCATAGCACTGGTAAACGAGTGCCCCTATTGCCTCATTGCTTGTCCTGTCCAAAGGGCCGATGGTTACCGATCCTTCCTCACCCTCCCCGTTTGTGCCAAGCCCCTCAACGTTCTCCTGCGCTTTTTCAAAGAGATTTGCAATTAGCGCTACTGAGAGGGAAAGCACTATGAGCACAAGGAAAAGCTTTGCAACAGTTTCGATTGCCATTTCTCCCTTCATGTTATCACTCCGTTACCACTACATTTTCGGTTGCTGAATCATAGCCGATTGAAATAAGTGTGTTGTTTTCAAATTTTGTTGATTGGGGGATATGCCATGAGATGCCACCAATGTGCCTGACTATGAAAACATCCGAAATGTCCTGCCGGGTTATCTCTTTGTCAATTTCTTTTATCTCAAGAGTGTAGCAAACTTTTGACTTGAGCTTTGCGCACGCTGTCATGTACATTACAATCTGCTCCGCCACTTCATCGGAGTCCCCGCTTAGGGTTACTGTTTCAAGCCCCTGCTCGCTTAAGTACTTTAGGCATTCCTCAGGGATTGGCTCATCTGTCAATGTTGTTCCCTGCCTGTATGCCTCGCAGTACTGCCTGTTTGCGCCCTCTGTTATGGAGGGGATTAGGGAAATCAAAAGCGCCACACTGAGCAGAGCGAGTATTACGTAAACAACTGTCTGCAAACCCATTTCAACCATAATACCGAAAGAATATTGCCGAATGCCTTATTAAACATTGCCGGAATGCGGAGGGTTTTTCCGAATAAGCAATTGCTGCCAATTTTCCACTCTCAAGAGGCCGCGCGCCCATGCGAATATGAAGAGCAATAGCCAGTCGGTACTACCTGCCCTTAAGAAGCCGATTCCAGCAAAGCAGGCAGGGGAAGAAAACATTACCTGTTCTTAAGAAGCTGCATGCTCATTGTGTTGTTTTCACCTATGTAGGAAATGCGGAGCATGGAATAGTTTCCTTGCATATTCCAGCTGAAGGAGCATGGGCATGAGGAGAGCTGCTCAACTATTGTCTGGTTGAACGGAATGGAGGAGTTTATTTCCTTGTCAACACACCAGTTGTGCCCTGAATTTCCCCTGTAGATTGAATAGCAGTCGTCCGCAAGCTCTGCAATTCTTCTCTCCCTTTCCTCTTTTGTGCCTGAGATTGCATCAGGCTCGGGGGCGGTTTTGATGAGAGTTTCAGTTACAAGGAATCCTACAACGATAAGCGCGAAAAGTACAACTGCAATTTCCATGAAAAAATTTCCAGCCCCTTTTTCAAACATGAAATCAACCGCAGAGCCCTTCAACAAACCTTGAGATGTAGGGCAATGAAAATTTCTTTCCAAGAGCGGAAAAGATTGCTGAAATGAGCATTAGAAGCACATATGCTATCACTGCGGAGATGAAGAGAATTGCGGAGATGGCATTAAGCAACAAAGAGCCGGTTGCCCCGAGCTGGGGAATTGAAGTAACTGCAAGTGCGATAAGCACCGAAGGGATAACAAGCAGAAACAAAAGAATTGAGGGGATGAGTATTGCTTTCATGGCATTGAACCTTACGAACCTGCTCTTTGAAAAGAATACAAGAATTATGTTTATCAGGATGAAAAGTGGGGCGAGCGGGACTGCGAGCATTCCTGCATAAGAGATGAAGGAGATTACGCGGTTTCTTATTTCCGGCTCTTTTGAGTCGCACAGGGATTCTTTTTCAATTTTCAATTTTGATGGTTCGCTTTCCTGCCCTTTATTTTCGGCGTTCTTTTTCGCTGCAGTTTTCCTTTTCACTGTTTTTTTCTTCTCGCTTTTTCTGGAAGATTTTTTCGTGCCCCTGCCGGAGCTTTTCTTCGGGGTTTTTTTCTTTGAAGATGCCATGAAATGAATAGGGGGTGGCTGTTTATTAATGTTTTTCCCAGCAGGAAAATTACCTGGGGATTTTTTGTGGGGTTCTACTATCTGATGTTTTGCGAGGTGTATCACTTGGCTTGACATTTCCCACCTGATTTCTCATGCTCTCAAAAAGCTTAGTCAAATTCTTGTTTCCAAGCTGTTTTGCGCGGCCAAACGGCGAATAATCTTTGTGCTTTGTTTTCATATATGGATCCGCGCCTGCTTCGATAAGTGTTTTGGCCATTGAAACGTTTTTCTCGGTGTCCTTTTCAGCAAGAAGGAAAAGCGCGGTTTCACCGTAATCATCGCATACGTTTACATCAACGCCCTTTTCTTTTGCAAGCTTCGCGAGTGCGTTTTTCTCTCCGAGCTTGACCGCGAGATGGAGGGCCGTTTTTCCTGTATTGTCCCATCTTTTCATCGGGTCTGTTGAAAGGAAATTCATTATTTCCCTTTTCACTCCGTCGCTGGAACTTTCGACGGCAGTTTGAAAAGGAGTTATTTGAAGAGACAATGGAAATTCAGGATTGGTAAGGAAAAGGTTCGCTCCTGCATTCAGAAGAACGCGCGCACCCGCTGAATTTCCTGCGCTTATTGCATTGTCCAAAGGAGTATGCCCCATTCCATCGTAAAGGTTAATTTTTGCTTCATTTCTTTTTGCAAGCATTTCAAGCACTTCAATTTCAGCAGGCATTTTTGCAGCATAATGGAGTGCTGTGCTCCCGTATTTGTCCCCTGCAATTATGTCCGCGCCATTTTCTATGAAGAATTTGGCAAGGTTGGCAGGGGGGCTTGTGTAATTTGAGTTGAGGCAGGAAACAAGTGGTGTGCGTTTCATTAAGCCGCAGGCATTTATGTATGCGCCGTTTTCAACCAGCAGTTTTGCGGTCTCTTCTGACTTTACAAAATGAAGGGGAGTGTCTCCACCGCTATTTCTTGCATTTACTTTTGCTCCTGCATCAATTAGCATTTTTGCGCATTCACGAAGGTCTTTTGAGACAGCAGTGTGAAGGGGGGAATGGTTGAAGTTGTCCTTTGTATTGACATTTGCCTTGTTTTCAATAAGGAATTTAAGCATCTTTTCCGGTTTTTCAATTACTCCCGTGCCAACAAGTAAAAGCAATCCATGGAGAGGAGTTTGCCCTGAAGTGTCTCTGATGTTTATTTTTGCGCCGTTTTCCAAAAGAAGCTTTGCGACGCGTATTTTTCCGCCGTCGACTGCGCTGTAGAATGGAGTATCGTTATTGGTGCTTCTTGCATTTACGCGCGCTCCTTTTTCAATAAGCATCTTGCATGTTGAATAATGCCCATTAAACGCAGAGTGGTGAAGAGGCGTGAACCCATTCTGTTCCAAATCATTTATCCCGTTCCATTCATCCAAGTATTTGGCAAGACGTTTTGTATTGCCATCCGCCGCAAGCCTGTGAGGCACTCCCATCAAACCACCAAAAAAGTGTGGAAGATAATGCTTTTAATGGGTTGTTTGAAGTGGTTTTGCGGAAATCGGAATTTATGCAAGCCCAACTGCAATCATGTTGAGTATTATCATGAAAACGAAAAGGAGCATCGAATAGACGACAATTCCTGTAGAGAGCTGGGATGCGATGTGCATGTTGCGCGTGGTTTCGTCATACCCGTTCTCAATCCCGTCTCTCAGAATTGCCAGTATAACTATCATTTCGACTGCATAGAAGCCCACTATTAGCTGGAGCAGTGGGGGGGAGATTACCTCACTCATTGAAAGCGGCAGTATTTCGCCGAATGCAACCTGGGCTCCGAATGTTGAGCCGAACGAATTCGCGAGTTCCACAAGCCGGGAGGCGATTACTGAAAGAAATCGCGTGAGAAGCGCGCCCATTGATGCGGCAACTGCCGCAACAAGAGGGATTACGAAAATTGTAAGAAGGGAAATTGAGGAGATTGTTTCCGAGAGAAGGGAGTAGACGGTGTTGTTGATGTCGGATACGCGGTCCAAATATTTTGAGATTGTCACGCATGCAAGGGAGACCTGCTTTGGCCCTTTCTCCATTGCCTCAACTATTGCCGCCATAACATCTTCAATAATTACGGAAGGGAAGTCGTTTATCACTCCCTGCTTCGGGTCGAAAAGCGCCCTGCGGAAAGTCATTCCGCTTCCCTTCATTGATTCAATTATGCTTACGAAAAACTTGTAGGAAGAGGAGGTTTCCAAATTGAACCTCTTGTATTCTGAAATTACGGAATCTATTGCGCTTTCCATAGGTATGTTTTGTGAAAGGACTATTCCAAGCTCGCGTAGCCCGCTCCTGAACTCCTCCTCAATTTTTCTTATCTGGTTCCTTATTTCAATTGCCTGGAATGAGCTCAGGTAGAAGTAAGTAATTAGTGCGGCAGCCGCGCCAAGCACCAATGACCAGCTCTGGAGCATCGACTCAAAGTATACTGCAGGGTCTGTGGATGCGTCGCTTGAAAAGAATGCTATGCTTGAGAAGTTGGAGAGCCCATAGTAGGAGAATACAAGCCCGACTAAAATTGAGAGTGGGAGTATAGGAATCGGGATTCCGTATACATTGAAGGTGCCCTTTTTCGGGAGTTCGGGGTGCTTCTGGATGTTTATTGCAAAAGTGCCGGGCCTTCTTGAAAGGGTGCGCATTGAATAGTAGAAAGTTGCAAGCGGGAGCAATATGTTGAAAATCATTACCAGCAAAACAGGGGAGAGCTCTTCCGCGAGGAATATCCCGATGATTGGAATCATTGCAAGAACCATGAGGGGAAGCATTACAAACATTGCAAAAAGCAGCCTTATCGGGTTGGTCAGCGCATCTGCATATCTTCTCATCCTCATATGGTTGCTGTCAAGCTGGATGTCCAATGCCTCATCGATTGCCTCGTCCTTTTTCTTCCGGTCGGGCTCAAGAAGGGACGAGTGGAACATGTCCATTGAGCGAACGAAATTCTCGTCCCATTCGCTCCACCTTTTGGAATACGCCCCAAGTGATGAGTCGATGCTCGGGTGCTTCTTTATTTCCACATCCCAGAGTACTTTTTTGAAGTCATCCCCAAGCTCCCCTGGCACATATTTGGATGCGAATTCAACAGCTCCCTCCATTATCGGGTTTAGCCTCAGGTATATTGCCATGTAGAGTGTTGCAAGTAGCATGTTGTTCTGCACTTTTAGGGTGGTGAGTGATGCGCGGTAGGACGGGTAGGTGTAAAGGTAATAAGACACAATAAAGGGAGCAAAGAGGCCTGCGAGAGCGGCGCCCCCATACGCAATCCCAATTCCGCCAAAAAGTATTGCAGTGAAAATGAATGAGATAAGGGTGAATGTGAAAACCCCCTGGGGAGTTGTCCTAAGTGCGGCAATTTCAATATCCTTTTGGAGTTTTCTTTTCATGAAGCCGGGGGGCGAGATTCCGATTTTTGCAGAAAATGAGGAAAGCTTCTCAAACCAGTCCCTTGGCTTTATTTCCTCGAGTCGCTCGGACTTGAATTCCTTCAAAATTTGGGATTCCGGCTTTCTTCTTTTTTCTGAAGGCATTCGCAGGGCAAGGTCTTTCTTTTTTTTGGAATGCTCTTTCAGCATCTTCTTTAGCTCTTTTTCGGAAACAAGCTTCTCCCAGGTTTTTGAATCGCCAGCCATCCGACCACTCTACTTTAGCACCTTGGATTTCTGCTTAACCCAGCTTTTCCATTTCTCAAGTATCTTTTCATTGTCAATTTTTCCCGTTTCCCTCAAAACCTCTTCAAAAGAAAGGTGAAGATAGGAATTGGCATCGGAAACAAATGACGCCTCAAGCATGGAGGGAAGGTTGTATGCTTTTGCGTATTTTACAATAAGGTCTTTCGCTTCTGCCCTCAACTTCAAATTTTCCCATACGTAGGAGAAATCCTTCCATTCAGGCACCCCTTCCGCAATTTTTGAGAGCATTTCGCTTTCCCCTTTGATTAGCGCGTCGGTTGGAACAAGCTCGTCCTTGTCCGCATTATAAACCATCAAATCAAGGAAGCCGCCTTCGGAGAATGGATCCTCCTTCCAGTGCTTTTTCACTTCTGTTATTTTTGTAATTCTCCTTTTTCTTTTCAGCCCATCCGCGCTTCTAAGCAAAGATGTTATAACTATCAGGTCTATTGCCTTGAATGATGTTGGGGGGACTCCCAGGTCGTTAACAACCCTGTCAAAAACCCCGTATGGTGATTCGCCGTGTATTGTTCCGGCAACAACGTTTGAGAGTGCGCCGACCCTCATTGCCTCGAAAAGTGCGCGGGCTTCTGTGCTCCTTACTTCCCCAACCAAAAGGCAGCTGTCCCCCAATCTAAGGGAGGTTCTTATTCCCTGCTCCGCGCTCATCTCGCTTCCTGTGTCAATCATTGCGGATTTTACTTTCAGCGAAAGGGCGTCATAGCCCATGTTGAAGAGAGCGGGTATCGGAAGCTCAAGCGTGTCCTCAACAGATATTATCCTGTACTTTTTCATTATCTCGAAGCAGCTTGCGCCAAGCACGCTGGTCTTCCCGCTTCCCCTTGTGCCTGCAAAAAGAATTGTCCTTCCTGTGTCAATTGCAAGTGAAAGCAATGCCGCACCCATTGGGTTAATCATCTTGTTTTTCAAGTAAAGAGGATATGTCCAGGGGCGCTCCCTGTGCCTCCTTATTGAGAAGGCAAGCCCGTTGGGGGAAAGCGGCTTTGTGACTGCCGCCGCCCTTGCGGTAACGCCTGGAACGTTTATGTTTGCGTCAAGAACCTGGTTTGCCTGGTCCAGCGGCCTTCCGGAAATCAGCTTGAGCCTCGAGGACCAGGAAGTCACTTCCTCTGCATTTGGCAGTATGTTGGTGTCGCATTCCTCGTATTCGGAATGGTAAATTTTCAAGCTTCCGCTCGTGAGGGGCGCGTTTATGTTTATATCTTGTATCTCGTTGTCGGCAAGCAAATTCTCAAGAACGCCGAACCCCGCGTTTGCCCGCGTAATTATTGATGCCAGCCTGTCCGTTTCCCTGGATGTGAATTCGACATCTTCGTTGCTCTCCACATATTCTTGCAGAAGGTCGCGGGAAAGCTCCTGGAAAACATGCCTCAAACCTTCAGGCTCAAGAAGCATTTCTGCCTTGGGCTTGTGGGTTGCAAGGACATTTCGCACAAAGTCAATTGCATAGTATTCCTTCTGGGAAAGATTCAGCTCCGGGGGGGTTACATGGTAATAGTTTCTGGTGCTGTTGCTTCTTTTGAAAACGCGCACCAGTGTGCCGTCCTCTAGCTCGTATTCGGAAAGAAGCTCCCCGCCTTCGGGAAAGTCGAAATAAAAGCGGGTGAGCGAAAAGTTGGGCCTGGTGGTGTGGGTGAAAATTTTCCTGTAAATGTCCCTGTCTCCAATCTTGTGGCCCACAAGGTGGGGCAGGGCTTTCTGAACAAGCTTGGTTTTCTCAAGTTGGGAAACTGCGTCCTGCAAAGCCGAAACATATTGTTCGTTGAATTCCTTCGGCTTTTTGGATTTCTTCTTTTTGTGGTCCACTATATCGCGCTTTAGCTTGACATACCCTCCCAACGGGTCCTGGTAAAGGTAGTCGATTGTTTCCTGGAGGAAATTGAAATACTCTAACTCCGACTCCTTGTGGTTTTCACCCAGCACGTGGTCCTTTTCTGTGAGCTCGCTTTTCTTTATGCCCTTGACTGCATTTGCAAATTCTTTGAGCATTCTGGTTTCGTTTAGCCCGTACTCGATGACATTCATGCCGGCAAAAGAAACCTTGGTGATGCCCATCAAGTCGCTTAATATCTCCAGTGTGCTCCTCATATATTCTTCGCTGTCCTCAAGTGCAGGGCTGTATGGAAAACCCATGCAGTCAATCTCAAGGGCAATCCCGCCCTCCTCGGTTTTTCTTTTGTAAGAAAAAGAATTCATAAAATACACCCACGTTAAGGGGTAGTGGGAATACAATTAAATACCTATGCTTCAATAGCCATTCATGGGCTTTTTTGGAGGAAAAGATGTCCGAAAGGAAGAGCTGGCGGAAGCTCTGAATACGCTAGTTGACCGTGTTAACAGGATTGAAAAGAGGCTTACGGTAATTGAGGAAAGATATGAAACTCTGGAGCAGGAGCAGTCCGAGATAGGCGGGGAGGCCACGAGCACCAGGAAAAGGTTGAATGAATTTATGTCTGATGCGGGCTCAAAGGTGAACACCCTTGTTATTGACACCGGAAAGCTGAAAGAGGATGTGAAGCACCTTGAAAGCAGGATTAAGGACAAGGCTGAAAAGAAGGACCTTGTTGAAGTTAAAAAGAAAGCGGAGATGAAAAGATGGTAGATTTTGCGGATATCGGAGTCGTTCTGCTTTCTGCAGGAATTTTTGTAACTTTTTTACTTGTAATTTATGCACTTTACCAAATGAGCCGGCTTAAAGGGGCCAGTGCCGCGCTCAAGGTTGGAGATGTTGAAGAGCGGCTGAAAAGCTTGAATAACACCCTTGACAGCATACATTCCGAAACTTCCGAAATGATGGAGGAGGCAAGGAAAATTGAGAAATTGAGGAAGGACCTTAAGCACAATGCAAACATGGTAAAGGAGAATATAAGGGAAGTAAAAGGAGTTAAGGAAAGGATGGGGGAGATAGAGGAAAACCTAAAGGAGATAAACAAGGATAAAAAGGAGCTTGAGAAAGGGCTTGGCGAGGTTGCGGATTTCAGGAAAACTGTCAGCAAGCTTTCAGGAAAGGTGGATGCTTTTGAGGACACCCTGAATAGCGCGGAAAGGGAGAGGAAAAACATAAAGGAGGAGCACGGAAAGATACGGGATGCCCTTCTCAATCTTGAAAGCGAGCTTTCCAAGCACAAAACCGAGCTCACCCTTCAGGATGAGTTCAAGTCGGATGCAAAGAAAGAGATGAGCGAACTTAGGAAGGAGGTTAAGGGAATTGAGCAGAAGCTTGGAGAGCTTCCGGATGTTGTCAATGTTGCGCAGGAAGTGGGGCAGAAGGTTGACGAGTTTGAAGAGGAGCTTAATTCATTTGAGGAAACAAAGAAAAAGTTACTTGATGTGATGAGCGTGAGCAGGTCAGAGATAAAGGAGATTGAGGAGAAGATGGGCCAGATGAGGGTGCCTGAAGTTTATGAAATGGTAAAGAAGGTGAACAGAAAGTTTGATACCATCAACGGGGAGATAAGGGAATCAAGAAACAGCATTGCGGTGCTGAGGGACCGGCTTGCGGATGTTAAAAGGAAGTATTACGAACTCTCATCTCCTGACATGTATGCGCTGAAGGCGTACGAGAAGGATGTTGAGAAAGTTGAGGGCAAGTTGGAGAAAATCGATGAGGGCATGAAGAAAACATCAGCCAAAATAGAGGAGAAGACTGATGAAATTCTGGCAAAGAAGGGAAAGAAGAGAAGAAAGAAAAAAGAAAAACCAAAGAAAGCAAAAGCAGGCAAAAAGCCAAAGAAGAAAAAGAAAGAAGAGAAAAAAGCAAAAGTTGGGGAAAGGAAAGCAAGAAAATCAAAGAAAGAAAGCAAGAAAAAAGCCAAGGGACAATCAAACAGTAAAAAGAAATGAGTGGGCAGAAAAGCTAATTTTTAACGTGTGTGCAGTCATCAGGAAACCCTACTTCTTCCTCTTTCTAGAAATTGCCCTATGGACTTCATCGAGGTTTTCTATTACTGTGCTCTCAATGGCGCTTATATTTCCTGAAATTGTGTTCAGCTTGTCGTTTATGCCGACCAGCTGCTCCGAGCTTCCTATTTTCTGCTTTGTAAGTGATGCCCTGAGGTCTGCCACTGACTCTTTCAATTCTGAAATAAGCTGGGACTGCTTTGCATTGGAAAGCTCAAGGTCTCCAATCCTTTTGTCGAATTCGCGGACCTTTTCATCAAGCACCACTTCTGCAATCTGGTAAATTTCCGCCTTGATGTCCTCGCTGATTATCTTCCCGGTTTCAGTATGCTTGAAGGGATTTGGCTGCTGGCTTTCATCATCCTTTTTTGATTCACTTTTTTGCTTGGATTTTTTTGCCATTTCACCACCATTTACCTAATATCAGTAAGGGTTAAAAAGGATTACGAAGAAAACCTACAGTATGTCTGAAAACAAGATAAACAAAGATATGCCCATAGCTGAAATAGTGCAAAAGCACCCCGAGGTAATACAGGTGTTTGTCGAGCACGGGCT